>PEWR01000041.1:3486-43973 GCA_002779395.1 Ignavibacteriales bacterium CG07_land_8_20_14_0_80_59_12 | reverse complement strand
GGCGGCAGCAAATGGAATCAGCCCGCGTTTCATTCATCTTCATCGAAATCGAGGATGCGCTTTGCTCCGACGTACCGCTTCTTGTAGTAAGAGCTTTCGAGCGAGGAGACCGAGACCCCTTCCGACCGGCCAGCATGTGCAAACAGGTTCTCCCCGACGTAGATGCCGACATGGGAGATGCGCCGCCGCCGCGTGCGAAAGAAAACAAGATCTCCGGGGAGGAGCTCGCTTTTCTTCACGCGCGAGCCGACCCTATATTGATCGCGCGACGAACGCGGAAGCGTGATGCCGAACGCTTCGGCGAACACAGCCGAGGTGAACGCCGAGCAGTCCATCCCCTGGCGAGTGCTTTTTCCGTACCGGTACAGTGTGCCGATGTAGTCGACAACGCGCTCCATGAGGCGTGCGCGGAGGGAATCGCGCCGGGACGAAAACTGGAGAAGCGTGTCACTCCGGAGGAACGCGGCACTGAGCGAGTCGGCGTTGACGCGGCGGTCATCCTCCTTCTGCAGGTCGCGGAGCTCATCCGGATCGATGGCCGACGTGTCCGGCCTGGCTTGGCGGGCCTGCGCAATGGACAACCACGGGAAGACGACGGTGAGAAGTCCGGCAACAAACACAACGAAGAGGGTGCGGCGCCCTGCCACGAACCGGGGCCATCCGGACGCACGAAAGGGGCGGCAATCCGGAGAGACCGATATCAACGCCCCTGTGACGTCACGACTGCCGTTACCCAAGGTATGCTCGCAATGCCTTACTCCTCGATTGGTGACGGAGGCGGCGAATTGCCTTTTCCTTGATCTGACGGACCCGCTCGCGTGTGAGGTTGAACTTCTCGCCGATCTCCTCGAGCGTAAGTGCGTGCTCGCGGTCAAGCCCGAAGTAGAGCCTGATCACCTCGGCCTCACGCTCGCTGAGCGTCGAGAGGGCCCGGCGGACCTCCGTTCGGAGCGATTCCTCGATGAGTGTATGGTCCGGGAGCGGCGACCGGTCGTCCTGGATGACGTCAAGCAGGCGGTTGTCCTCTCCCTGCGCGAACGGCGCATCCATGGAGAGGTGCCTGCCGGAAATCTTCAGTGTATCGGCCACCTCGTAGAGGGACATGTCAAGCTCTTCCGCGAGCTCACTCGGGCTCGGCTCGCGCTCGAACTCCTGTTCGAGGGAGGAGAAGGCGCGTCCGATCTTGTTGAGCGCGCCAACGCGGTTGAGGGGGAGGCGGACGATGCGCGACTGCTCTGCAAGCGCCTGGAGAATCGACTGCCTGATCCACCACACTGCGTACGAGATAAATTTGAAGCCGCGCGTCTCGTCGAAACGCTTCGCCGCCTTGATGAGGCCGAGGTTCCCTTCGTTGATAAGATCGCCAAGCGAAAGCCCCTGGTTCTGATATTGTTTCGCGACACTCACGACGAACCTGAGGTTCGCCTTCGTCAGCTTCTCGAGCGCCTCCTGGTCGTTCTTCCTGATCCTTCGAGCAAGGTCAATCTCCTCATCCGGCGAGAGGAGCGCGACTCGGCCAATTTCCTGGAGGTACTTGTCGAGCGACTGACTCTCCCTGGATGGATATTGCTTGCCAACTTTTACCATTCTCCAACTCCTTTTGGCTGCCTTCTATTAACACCCTTGTCCTGCGCCTCGGCCAGAGGCGGACCTGCATTCTCAAACGGCCGCAAGCTCGCCGAGGAAGCTTGTCCCCGCAATCCCGGCGGGATCACCTCCTCATGAGCGGCGATCTGGAACACCGAGTCCACCGACGTGTAGATGATCGGCCTGCCCGCCGCAGGCAGGCCTGCCGGTCCTCACATGCTCGTCGCCAAGCTCCTGGATGATGACCGTCCCCCAGGCTGCCCCGTTGCCGAGGTGCCTTTTCGCCCCTGTTGCTTCGAGGAACCGTTGGAGAACATCCGGCGAGAACCCGTTCGGATAGACCGGGAAAGGCGTTTGTGTGATGAGGCCGGCGATTCCCGGGTGTCCTGTGGTGCTGTCCTTTCCCGCTGATGCCTCCCTCATCCGTCCGTAGTACGCCCGCGGGGAGGCATATGTTTCAACGTCCGGAGAGAAGGCGATGTTCCCCAGTCCGAGTGATATGAGGTTCGGGACGGACAGACGGCACGCTGCCGCGATGTGTTGCAGCATGTGCGCCCCTTTGTCGCCGTACGAGGCGGCATCAGGCAGTTCAACTATCCCGAGCCCCTCAAGGACGATGAGGACAACCTTGCGTTTGGGCACAGTCACCGTAGAAGCTGCGTGGCAGGAGGTCCGCACACACCGCAGAAGAGGCGCAGCGGGCCGCGATCAGCCGTAGATCTCCTTCTCGTTGCACTTGCAGACCTGCACCCGCTTCCCCTGGAACCGCCAGTTCCCGGTCTTTGCGGAGCGTGCCGACGCGACGTAGAGGAGAGGGATGCGGACTGTCCCGCATTGAGGACATTTCACACCGCGGATTGCAGATGCCTTTGCTACCTTCTCGGCAAAGGTTTGTGCTTTCGCCATGTATCGATCCTTCTGATGATAGTTAGAAAACCCGTATGCCGTTCCCGCCTGCCTCCATCGCCTTCTCCAGGACCTGGGAGGCGTTCGTGACGAGCTCCTCGGCACCGGCCGCAGGGACCGCGCCGCAGACACCGGCGCTCACCGTCACGGAGAGGTTCTTCTCGTCCAGCGTGATCACGTGGCTTGCGATGTACTTCCTCAACTTCTCCGCCCAGAGATACGCATCGTTTGCGGACATCCCGGAGAGGCCCACACCGAAGCGGTTCGTCTCAAATCGCCCGACGACGTCGTACGGTCTCACAACCGACCGGAGGATCTCGGAAACGTTCAGGAGAATCCGGTCGAACCCATCGGTTCCGTGCCGCTCAAGAAGCTCCTCCCTCTTGTCGACAGCGGCGACGACAACGGCGAAGTTGGTCTTCAGGTCCCTCGATCGGAGCAGCTCTTCCTTCAGCCGGGTCGCGAAGGCGTTCCCGTTGAGGAGTCCCGTCAGGTCGTCAATTGCGACGAAGTCGCGCACGATCTTCGTGAGACTGATGATCTCAAGGACGTTTGCGGCCTCCCCGGCGAGCTGACGGAGGAGCTTCTCGTCCCGCTCGTTGAGTCCCTGGCGCGTGCCCGTCTCGAGCGTAAGGGCACCGAAGCCATGCTGAAGCGATGTCATCGGGACGACGAGGATCGAGCCGTCCTTCATCGCCGGCTCGCCCCGGCTGTAGCGGACCTTTCCCGCCGCTGCAAAGTCCGTGACGAGCTTCGAAACATTTTCCCGGATCGCTTCACCCGCAATACTTGAATCGAGTGCAACGTCGCAGTTCTCGACCGAGTCGGTCTGCGCGCCGCGCCGCTTCGCCCGGACGACACGCCACTTCCGGCGGTCCTCGTCGAACATGACGACGCCCGCGCGCTCCGCATCGACGAGCGCGAGCGCCTCATCGATCAATAGCTCGGCCACGCCGACCGGTGTCACCGGCCCGACGAGGCGGTCCTGCATCCGGGCAAGGACCGCAAACCCACGCGACTCGAGCTGAAGGTCGTACTTCTCCGTGTAACTCTTGATGAGCGCGGAGAGAAGCCTCGTGAAGAGGGAGAGGAGCGACAGTGTCTCGACGCCGAATGCATCCTCCGCTTTGCTGTCGGCGGCGAGGACGCCGACGACACGCTGTCCGAAGAAAACGGGGACACCCACGAACGACTTCACGAACGCGAGGCTGCCGTAGTACGGAATGAGGTCCTTCTCATTCGCGGGCTCGATGCGGCTCACAACCTGCGGCTTCCCGCCGGCGGCGATCTGGCTCATTAGATCGCTTTCCATCGGGAAGCGCCTCTGCGATGTGAAGTTCGAGGCAACGGTCGACTTTGTCTCGATCACCATCCGCCGCTTCTCAAAATTCGCCCACGCATAGACCGCGCTGTGAGCGAAGAGGACTTCCTTTACCACGGCGAGGACTTTTCCGAGGAGGTAATCGAACTCGACCCGTGGATCGGTTTCGGCAGAGAGCGCCTCCGCCTCATGGTCGAAGAAGTTCGTCACCTCGAACTCCGTCTCCGCGGGGGGCGGTGCGGAAGGCTTCGCCGTCACCTTCAGCGGCGGTGTAGAAAGCGGACGGCGCGGCGGGATCTCGATCGCGCCCTGTGGCCTCTGTCTCTCCGAAGAGAGATCATCGAAGACAAGAGGCTGCTGCCTCGATGCTTCCCCTTTCTGCCTCTCTCTTTCCTTCTCCCTCTCTCTACGGGGCGTCTCACCACCTTTCCGATGCCTCGAAAAGATGGATGCCACCACGGCAACGAGAGCCGCAGGGACTGTTAGAATCGGGAGAGAGATCACAGATCGACCTGCTCTACGTTCTCCGGGAGAGTGGGTTTAGGAAAATGCCCCCTTCCAATCCGCAACAGGGCATACTACGGCAATCTCAAACGTTTAATTTACTCATCCCAAGGGGAAAAAACAACCCTTCCCGCGAGGTCAATCGTCACCTCTCCTCGCGGCCGTTCCGGTTATACTCCTGCAGGCTCCGCACGCCGAGGGGACCCGACTTCATCCGCTCGATCGCCTTCACCGCGGTCGCCGCGGCGGAGAGCGTCGTGATGAAGGGGACGTTGTGCTCGACCGCGGCATGCCCGATCGCAAACTCATCGTACCGCGACTCCTCGCCCAGGGGCGTGTTGATGACGAGCTGGATTGCACCGCTCCTCACATGGTCGGCGATGTTCGGCCGTCCCTCCCCCACCTTCATGACGCGGCGGTTCTCCACGTCGCTCGCGCAGAGGAACCTCGATGTACCCTCCGTCGCCATCACCGAGAACCCGAGCCGTACGTAGCCGCGGATGATCTCAAGTATCTTCTCATTCTTATCGCGGTCGTTCACCGTGACGAGGATCGTTCCCCCGAGCGGAAGGGCCGTCCCCGCGCTCATTTCCGCCTTGGCGACCGCCGCACCGAACTCCGAATCGATTCCCATCACCTCGCCGGTCGAACGCATCTCGGGGCCGAGGAACATGCTGACGCTCGGAAACTTCGCAAACGGGAAGACCGATTCTTTCACAGCGACGTGCGGTATCTTCCTGAAGTCGAAACTGAGAACCCCCATGTCGCGCAGTCTGTGGCCGGTCATGACTCGCGTCGCAATGCTGACGAGAGGGATCCCGGCCGCCTTGCTGACGAACGGGACGGTGCGGGACGCACGGGGGTTTACCTCGAGGACGTAGACGACATCGTCCTTCATCGCGAACTGGATGTTGAGGAGCCCCTTCACGCCAATGGCGAGCGCGAGACGCTTCGTGGAGTCGATCATTTCCTCGAGGTGCTCGTTCGAGACCATGTACGGCGGCAAGACCATCGCGCTGTCGCCGGAGTGGATCCCAGCCTCTTCGATGTGCTCCATGATCCCGCCGATGAGGACGTCGTGCGAATCGCTCACGGCGTCGACGTCGTACTCAAACGCGTCTTCAAGGAACCGGTCGACGAGGACCGGGTGATCGGGAGAGACACCCGCCGCCAGCTGCATGTACGTCCGGAGGGCGTCGGTCTGGTACACGATCTCCATCGCGCGCCCGCCGAGGACGTACGATGGACGGACAAGCACCGGGTAACCGATCCGCTCGGCCACCGCCACCGCTTCATCGATGGAGGTCGCCGTTCCGTACTCCGGGCGCGTGATGCGCAGCCGGTCAAGGAGCTCTCCGAACCGGGCCCGGTCCTCCGCAAGGTCGATCCCTTCCGGGGACGTGCCGAGGATCGGCCAGCCGTCGTCTTCGAGCGCACGAGCGATGCGGAGAGGCGTCTGGCCGCCGAAGCTCACGATGAGGCCGTCAGGCCGCTCGAGCTCACAGATGCTCAGGACGTCCTCGAGCGTAAGAGGCTCAAAGTACAGCTTATCGGTGGTGTCGTAGTCGGTAGAGACCGTTTCAGGATTGCAGTTTATCATGATCGTCTCGTACCCGAGCTTCCTCAGTGCGAAGACCCCCTGGACGCAGCAGTAGTCGAACTCAATCCCCTGTCCAATCCGGTTTGGACCACCGCCCAGGATAATGACCTTCTTCCTCGTTGATGGGATCGATTCGCCTTCCTCGTCGTACGACGAGTAGTAGTAGGGTGTATAGGCCTCGAACTCAGCGGCGCACGTGTCAACCGTTTTGAACGCAGGCACGATCCCCAGCCGCCGGCGCGCGCTCCTGATCTGTCGCTCGGGGAGCCGGAGCAGATGTGACATCTGGCGGTCCGAGAAGCCGAGCGCTTTGGCGCGTGCGAGAGTCTTCGCCGCGCTCTCTTCGCGCACGGTTCCTGCCGATGCATCAGCCGCGCAGACTCCCCTCAATTCTCTTCCGGCATCTCCCGATTGGAGCTCCCCCCCGAAGTCGACGATCTCCTTCAGGTTGAAGAGGAACCACGGGTCGATCCCGGTGATCTCGCAGAGATCGTCGGTCGGCACACCGAGCTGGATCGCGCTCCAGAGAGCGAATATCCTGTCCGGCCTCGCCGTGTGGAGCTGGGCACGAAGTTTTCGGCGCCATTCACCTTTCTGTTCGTCGCTCAGCGATGCGACATCGACAAGATCCTTCCCGTCCCCCCCGAGGCCAAAGCGTCCGATCTCGAGCGAACGGAGCGCCTTCTGGAGCGCCTCCTTAAACGTCCTTCCGAAGGCCATCGCCTCGCCCACCGACTTCATCTGGACGCCGAGGGTGTCCCCCACCCCCTTGAACTTCTCAAAATCCCAGCGCGGGACCTTCACGACCACGTAGTCGATGGCGGGTTCGAACGAGGCGGGCGTCTCCTTCGTGATGTCGTTCGGGATCTCGTCGAGTGTGTACCCGACCGCGAGCTTCGCCGCGATCTTCGCAATCGGGAAACCCGTGGCCTTCGAGGCGAGAGCCGAGCTCCGCGAAACGCGCGGGTTCATCTCGATGGCAAGCATCCGTCCCGTCGACGGGTGGACCGCGAATTGAATGTTCGATCCACCGGTCTCCACGCCGATGGCGCGTATGATCCGCTTCGCGGCGTCGCGCATCCTCTGGTACTCGCGGTCGGTGAGCGTCTGCGCCGGTGCGACGGTGATGGAGTCGCCGGTGTGGATCCCCATCGGGTCGAGGTTCTCGATGGAGCAAACAATGACGACATTGTCTTTCCCGTCCCTCATCACCTCGAGCTCGAATTCCTTCCAGCCGACGAGCGACTCCTCGATGAGGACCATGTGGACGGGACTCGTATCGAGTCCGTGGCGGACGGCCTCGCGGAACTCCTCCATGTTATACGCGGTTCCTCCGCCGCTGCCGCCGAGGGTGAAGCTCGGCCGTATGATCGCCGGGAAACCGATCTGCTCCGCCGCCTCGACCCCTTCCTCGACACTTCTGACGAACCGTCCGCGCGGAGTCTTGACGCCCGCTCCCTCCAACGCCTCCTGGAAGAGCTTCCGGTCCTCCGCCCGCTTGATGGCGCCGAGGTTGGCCCCAATAAGCTGCACCCCGTGGCGGTCCAGCATCCCGCCTTCGGCGAGGGCGACGGCGACATTGAGCGCGGTCTGTCCGCCCATCGTCGGAAGAAGCGCGTCGGGGTGCTCGCGTTCAATGACCGACTCGACGCTCTCCGGAGTGATCGGCTCGATGTAGGTCGCATCGGCGATCTCGGGGTCCGTCATGATCGTCGCGGGGTTGCTGTTCACGAGGACCACGCGGTACCCTTCCTCGCGCAGGACCTTGCACGCCTGCGTGCCCGAGTAGTCAAACTCGGACGCCTGGCCGATGACGATCGGTCCGCTTCCTATGAGGAGGATGGAATGAATGTCAGTTCTCTTCGGCACGCTTTCTCTTACATGAACGCGTTGATGTAATGACGGATTTCCGCCGGCCTGCGCGTCTCGTCGATCGCTACGACGTCAAACCGGCACTCGGTGTCCTTGATTCTCCTTTCGTGGAGGAACCCTTCGGCGGTCCGGCGGATATGGTGCCGCTTCCTCTCCGTCACGGCGTCCTCAGGCTCGCCGAACCTGAGGGAGCGCCGGGATTTCACCTCGACAAAGACAAGCACGTCGCGGTCACGTGCGACGATGTCGATCTCCTGGCGGACGTACCGGTAGTTCCTTTCGATGATCGTATAGCCGAGACCCTCGAGGAACCGCGCCGCGAGGTCCTCCCCCAGCTTACCCTTCTCGGTTGTCGATTCCGCCATGGAGCCTGAACGAGCGACGATGGATGTCGGAAAGCCCGAACTTCGAGATCGCCGCGATGTGCTGCGGCGTGCCGTATCCCTTGTGCCGGTCGAAACCGTACTCGGGGTACACACGGTGGTACTCGACCATGATCCGGTCCCGCGTCACCTTCGCGACGATCGAAGCGGCGGCGACGCTGAACGAGGCGCGGTCGCCGCCGATCACAGCACGTGACGGGAACTCCCACAAAGGAAGACGGTTGCCGTCGACGAGAATAAAATCAGGCTGCACACAGAGAGCGCGCACCGCTTCGTCCATCGCCTTCAGCGCCGCCTCGAGGATATTGATTCTGTCGATCGTTTTCTCGTCGACGATGCCGACACCGACAGCGACCGCTGCGCGCATGATCGCCGTGTGAAGCTCTCCACGGATCTCCGGCCTCAGCCGCTTCGAGTCATCCACCCTGTCGAGCGTGAAGAGGGGGGGAAGAATGACCGCGGCGGCAACAACCGGTCCGGCAAGCGGGCCGCGGCCGGCTTCATCGACGCCCGCGACATTCGCCATGCCCATCGCCCACAGCCTTCGCTCAAGTCGCTGAAGACGATGGACCCGCAGGCGCTCGGCATCATCGGAACATCGGGCGACATCCCCAGACCTATCCGTCATTGGGGAGTCACCAACGGCGACCGCGGCAATCCCTTTGTTCTCAGACGGCTGAAAGGCTCGTCTAACGGTCATTGTTGTTCTTCTTCCCAGGATTCCTATCCGCGAGAATCCGCGCCTTCTTCCGCGCTGATCCGCGGTTGCCTCCGGCTTTCAGAACTCATTCAGGATCGAAACGTGGATCTTGCCTGTCGTGAAGGTATCCCCGGCTCCCAGCGCATAGCCTGCGTTCAGAATGCCGAGCGCCGTATCGGTCTGGATTCCAAACCCGTAGCCGAGTTCCTCGGCCCGCCACGCAGACATCGAGCCGGCCGAAAGGGCGGGGCGTTGAAGGCTCGCTGCATCGACAAACCCGAAGAGGAACGTCGGACCGCCGGTCAGAAGGCGAAACTCCGCCGAACCGACGATCGCTCTCGACGCGAGGAACTGCCCCTCGCGGTATCCGCGCAGCATTCTTGCGCCGCCGATCCGGTAGAGGTCGCTCTCATCGATGGCTGAACCCTCGACGTCCCGGAGGTGCGCACCGAGGGCAAGCACGCTGCGACGTGAGACGGAGATATATCCTTCTCCATCAAACCGCGTCTCCTGCACGGCCGCAGATGGAACGCCCGCGGACAAGGCCATGGATTTTGAACCGTATCTGTACTCCGTCTCGTACCGGAACCCTGACGAGGGGCTCCATGGATCGTCGCGCGAATCGTAACGGAGGAAAACGCCTGCCGACGTCCGCGAGCTTCCCGGGACCTGGCCCGATGGGCCGTCCGACGGGATCACGCTCCTCCTTCCGAATGATCCTCCGGCGAAGAAGCCGTCCCATATCTCCGTGTCGGCGGTCACCTCGAACTCAGTCATAACGTACGTGGAGTCCTGCTGACGGAGTCCATACCTTCCTTCAAGGTTCAACGGCAGGCTGAGAACCCACGGCTCGCGGTACCGGACCGACAGGTCCTGCGTTGATTCGTTCTCTCTTCTCCACTGCGCGGCGAACGCCCTGCCTGTGCCGAAAAGGTTCCTCAGGCTGATGGAAGCATCCCCGGTGAAGTAGCCGCCTCCCCCGTTCGGGCCGGAGGGAACATAGCCGACGATCCCGTTGAATGTATTCGTTCCCACCTCGCGCACTGTGATGAGCACACCCCGTTCGGACTCCGATGTGTAGAACTCCGGTGTAACCTCGGAGAAAAGTCCCAGCCTCATGAGCCGCTGGCGCACCCTCTGAGCCTGGGCCCCCGTGTAGTACTCACCCGGCTCGATGCGCGCTGCCCGGATGATCAGGTCGGATCGCGTCACGTCGTTGCCGGCAACACGGACTTTCTCGATCCGCACTCTTTCCCCCTCGCTTACCTGGAGCGAGGCCGACGCTCCAACTTTTCCCGCGTCGTCAGTGTACGACACACGGGTGACGGTCACCTCGGCATACTGGTAGCCGAGGTCCCGGTAGGACTGGAGGATCTTGCCCGCAAGCTCCCGCAGCGCTCCCGGCGAACAGACTGCGCCTTCTTGTTCCCTCACAAGCGCCTCCCGGGTCCGCAAGGGGAGACTCGAGGCTCCTCCAATGAGGACAGAGTCGAAGACAGCCTGCGGACCGGGGAGAACATGGAGCCGAACTGATTCTCCCGAACTGTCACGGCTCTTCTCCGCCCACACGGCCGCGAACGGGTGTCCCGCTTCGATCATCTTTTCGTTGAAGCGGCGCAGGAGAGACTCGACTGAATCACCCAAGAGGTGGGCGCCGGACCGGACCACGACAACGGAATCGCCCGGTCCCCACGGCGCGACCTCTTGCGCGGCCGCCGCTGCGCACGAGAAAGCGGCCGCCATTACCCAGATAATGGGACGCCTCCATTCCCTGCCGCGAAAAAACGTGGGAGCACGGCTCATCGATTGAGCTGCCAGATATCCGACAGCGGAGTGAGCGGCGAGAGACGGTAGTCGCCGAAGCCCGACTGGTCAACAAACAGGAAGCTTCGCTGGAACCTGTTGTACTGCCACACCTCGTACGGGCGAGTGTCGCTCTCGAACGGATGGCGGTCGATGTCGTCGGGCGGCCCGAGAATGATGTACACCATTCCCATGTCGGTCTTCCATCCCGCCAGGAATCCCTTGAAGTGGCCATTCGAATAAGCAACGCGTGCGTAGTACTCATCCATAAGCTCGTTCCGTTCCGTCCCGGGTGTCGGGTCATGCCTCTTCCAGAACGCGCGGAACCGCCCGAGCTTGTCCTGCTCCGTCTTCGCGGCAAGGAGTGAATCCATCTCCACATTCGACGCAATGTATCGCAGCTCCTCGATCGCAAGATCGAGGTTCATGACGCTTGGCGGAACGCCGCTCCAGTGGACAGTGATTGCATGGCCGGCGGTCGCGCTTTCCCGGTCGGACTTCGCCGTTCCCGCCGGCATGAGCTGGACCCTCAGGATGTACTCCCCCGTTGGGAGACGCGGATCGGGGATCTTCACGATCGCCAGCGTCATCCCCCTCGGAGCCCGGTACGAGTTGTCATATGAAGCGACCACCTCATCCTTCGCACCGGCGATCGTTGTGTGGACGGTGAACGAGTCGACGGCGAGGCGGTTGTAGATCTCAAAGAAGAGGTACATCCCTCCGGTGGAGTTCGCGACGTTCCCGCTGATGTTCGGTACGATCGTCTTCTGCCCGCTGTCATCAGAAAGCCGGTTCACAAGCATGATGTCGCTGATGGCGAGGTCTCCCGTCAGGCTCCGGATCGTGATCGATCGTTTTCGCCTCATTGCTTTCCTCGTCTCGGCATCACGGATCTGGACAAGGATGGTATAGGAGCCCGGCTTCACGTTCATTTTGCACTGTGTAAGGCTGTACTGACCTTTCGCCAGGGTCTCGTCGTACGATGCGACCCGCACGTTCTCAGTCCACGACTTCTCGTTCACAACCACATCGCTCTCATCGAGAAGATCGACGGTCGCCTCGTACTGCGCAGAGAACTGAGTCCCGGATTTCACGAATGACAGGTTCTCGTACGGAACCTCAACATAGACGTCAAGACGGCTCGTCGTCGAATCGCCCGAAGCATACCCCAGCGCGTCGAATGAGAACTGCGGGAGGCTGTACCCCTGCAGCTGGGCATTCTCGACCTGGGCAAGGAGCGGCGCAGCCGCTGCGAGCCAGGCGCACATGAATAGGGTTTTCATAACGTCCTCCGCACCTCAGACAATCTCGCCATAAAGATCAAAGTCCTCCGCGTCGACGACGCGGACGTTGACAAACCCGCCCGGCTTCACACCAACGTCGCGGGGCAGGAGGACGTCGTTGTCGATTTCGGGCGCATCCCACTCGGTCCGCGCGACCAGGTGTTCGTCCTCTTCATGGTCGACAAGCACACGCAGCGTCGACCCGACCGCCGCGGCGGAGATCTCTCCGGCAATCCCGCGCTGAATCTCCATGATTCTGTCCAGCCGCCGTTCTTTTTCGTCCTGCGGCACGGGGTCGCCGAGATCGAAGGCCGCGGTCCCCTCCTCCGGAGAGTAGGTGAAAACGCCGAGCCTCTCAAACCTCATCTGCCGGACGAACTCTGCGAGCTCTTCGAATTCCTTCTCGCCCTCTCCCGGATAGCCGACGATGAGCGTCGTCCGGATCGCAATGCCCGGCACGATGCTCCGGATCTCCTCGACCAGGTTCCGCATCACACGCGACGAGATCCCGCGGCGCATCGACCGGAGGACCGTGTCGCTCGCATGCTGGACAGGCATGTCGATATAACGGCAGACCTTCGGGATCTCCCGAAAAGCCTTCAGCACGTCTCCAGGGAACTTCGCGGGGTAGGTGTACATGAGGCGGATCAACTCGATCCCCTCAACCTCTGCGAGGCCATAGAGGAGACCGCTCAGCAAGCGGCTGCCGGAGAGGTCGAGTCCGTAGTAGGTCGTGTCTTGACCGATGACGACAAGTTCTTTGACGCCGCGCGAGGCAAGCCCTTTCGCCTCCCGGACCAGTTCATCGACCGGCCGGCTCACATGACGGCCGCGGATAAGGGGAATTGCGCAAAAGGAGCAGGGGTTATCACAACCCTCGGATATCTTCAGGTACGCATAATGACCCGGCGGCGTCAGCTCGCGCTCGCCGAGGAGCTCGTGCCGGTACTCGCCGCCGAGCTCCCGGACGACCGCCGGCAGATCATGCACACCGAACACGGCATCGACCTCGGGCAGTTCCTTGAGGATCTCGCACCGGTAGCGTTCGGAGAAGCATCCCATGACGACGAGCCTGTCGAGCCCTTTCTCCTTCATCCTCGCAAGCTGGAGGATCGTGGCGATGGATTCCTGCTTCGCCGCCTCGATAAAGCCGCATGTGTTGACGACGGCGACGTCGGCGCGTCCAGGGGACTCGACGACTTCGAGATGGTTTCCGCGTAGTTGCGCAAGGAGAGACTCGGAATCGACGAGATTCTTCGCGCAGCCGAGTGTGGTGAGGTATATTCTTCCTTTCCTCCCGTTCTTCATCCCCATCACCGGAAGACAATGAAATCTAAGTAAAGATACACAAGAGGCGAGACAAAAATCAAAGAATCGAACCGGTCGAGCACGCCGCCGTGTCCCGGGAGGAGCGAGGATGAATCCTTTACGTTCGCGTCGCGCTTGAACCGCGACTCAATGAGGTCGCCGAGCTGGCCAAAGATGCCCACGATCCCGCCCAGAACGAGGGCATCGGCGATGGTGAGGTACGGGATAAGATATGCCCGCGCCGCAAGACCAGCCGCAATGGCGAATACAAATCCTCCAATTGCGCCTTCCCACGTCTTCTTCGGGCTCACACGTGGAAAGAGGGGATGCCGACCGATGCTCAAGCCGACGAAATACGCGGCAGTGTCGCAAATCCAGATGATGGAGAAGAGAGAGATCACTGTCAGGCCGCCCCAACTCTCGATGCGCCCGACCAACGCGTTGGGCAACGTTACGCCGGTCGAGGGGAAGAAACGGTGGATCGGGAATTCCGCCGGGAAGAGCTCTCTCACACCGACGAGTGTGCCGAGAAAGAAAGCAATATAGAAGACCCCGAGGATCGTCACTCCGAGGTTTGCGAAGGGGGACCCTTCGATGCGGAAGAGCTCGACGAGGAGTGCTGCGAGCATCAAACCGAGGGACGAGAAGAGGAGGATCTGGAAGGGTGACGGAAAGGAGACCCCTCCCGAGCTGACTGCCGCGCCGACAAAGAGCGTCTCCAGCCGGCGTGCGCCGAACGAGATGATGACGAAGAATCCGGCGATGATCCCAACGATGCTGAGCGGCCGGGCGCCCGACCTGCGGGCCATCGCATAGAACTCATGGAGAGCGAGGAGGCCCACGAGGATCACAAATCCGAGAAAGAGGAATCCACCCTGGTACGAGACAAAGAGGACGAGTGGAATCCCGACGGTGGCAAGAAGAATGCGGACGACGAGGTTTGGGAGGCCTGAAGGCTTTTCCTGCACGGAAGGAGCCGGAGCATCTGTCATGGATTCTGGTTCTCCCCCTCGTCCGCTGTATCGGGCGGAAACCCGGTCTGCCCGGCAATCATTTCCTTTGCCCGGTCGAGGTTTTCCTTTTCGACGAGCACGCGGACCAGCGCGAGGTCACCCATGGTCGTAGGGAAAGAATGGTCCTGCTGGGAGAGCACGATGGCGGAGATTCCTTCCGACTCGAGCTTCCCTTTGATGAGATCCGCCTCCACCTCGGTCGCGACGGTGTGGACAACCTCCCAGCCTTCAAGTGTTTTCATGCTGCCTCCTCTGTGGATCATGTACCGTGAATGAGAGCTCCATGAGAAAAGTCACAACGCATCCGGGGACCAGAATGCGGCCTACGCCGCCCCGACATGCCCGCCCCTGCGATGTGTGAGTCGGAGGACCGCGGCAAGCGCTCCCATGAAGACGGCGCTGAAGACGACGATATTGAGAAAGAGTGTCACGGTCGGCACCTTCTGGGCCGCCGCGCCGACGATCATCCTGTCATCGATGCCGTAGAAGACCGCAAGAACGGCGACCGCGTTGTTCGCGAAGTGCGCTGTCATGGCAGGGTAGATGCTCCCCGACCGGACGGTGAGAAACCCAAAGTAGCCGCCAAGAACCATCAGGGGGACAAACGCAAACGGATCGAAGTGGAATCCGGCGAAGAGGATCGCCGACAGACCCACAGCCCATCCTGGCCGCATCTCCTTCTCGAGCGAATGAAGCACCACCCCGCGGAAGAGCGTCTCCTCGCAGAGTGCAGGGACAAGGGAGATCGTGACGACCACGACAAGAGTCTCGGCCGGGGAATGGGCGGTCACAAGGAGCCTGTAGGTTTCCTCGATGAGGTTCTTGAACTGCTCGAGCACCGGGGCGATCGAGCGAGGGACCGGCATCTGGTCCTGAAGGTACAGGTACACCTGAAGAACCTCCTGCAAGGCAAGGAGGCCGATGAGTGATGCGAGGATCAACCAGAGAGAAGCAGAGCGGTACCTGACAAAGGGGGCAACGCGATGTGAAGCGAGCCGCGCGAACGCGAGCGCGGGAAGGAACATGAGGAGAAGCTCGGCAGCCGCAGTGAGGCCGCGCACAAGCCGCGCGTTCTCAGCCGTCACACCGCTCCCTGCGACGATGTAGGTAACCAACCCCCCGAGAACCTGGTAGAGGAAGAAGACCGCGGCGAGGACAAGAAAGACAAAGAGCACCGGCGAGATGTGAAACCTCTCGATGAATGTCGGCTCTTCCCCGCCAAGCGGCGCCGGTGCTATCCCGTGCTCTTCATCAGGCATGCATGTTCCTGTCAGTCGTCTGCATTTCCCGGGGGTGGCACGCTCTCCGTTCTACTCCACACGCGATGCGAGCGGACCGATGCCTCTGTACTCCCTGAGAACGCCGTCGATCGAGCCGATCACAACCTGCGTGCTCACCTTCACCGGTATCTTTCGCTCGTCGTCGCTCAAGTAGACGATGATACGTCCCTCGCTTTTGAAAAGTCCTCCTTCCCGAACCATCGGCTCGACGACGGCACACCGGAATGTCCCGGCACCGGTGCGAACAGTCTCGCGTCCGAGAAACTTCACGTCGAGCGCATACGTCGTATCCTTGTAGAAGTTCTCCATGTGGAACCGGTCGCCGGGCTTGCTCTTCGAGAAGTCGAGGGTGCGCACATAGTAGAACGAGGACATGATGTCCTGCACGAACGGAGGAATCGGGTAAGTTCCCCCCGTCGTGTACGCCTTGTGGTTCACCTGGTCAAAGTCGGCGCTGAAGTCCCGGCGGTATCCGCCTTCGCGGATGTGTTGTTCGAACCGCCAGGAGAAGATGCCGCTCGTATCGACGAACGTCTCGTACCGGTCCTCGACGCGGAAGACCCATGAGAAGGCGGATGTCGAGTTGACGCGGAACACGACGCGGAACGCGCCGGTCCCCTGCATGTCGCGCACCTCGGGAATTGCGAGGCTTGCTTCCCCGGCCTTCACGAAGCCGAACTTCACATCGAAGGAGAGCTTCTCGCCCGCGTTGAAGGCAGTGTTGGGGATCCTCCGGAGCGGAAGGGGCGTCTGCTTCGCGGACTCGCCGCGCACAAGGGCCGGATGTCCGTTGCCCGCACCGGCGGGTTGAAGGGGACCGGCTAATTGCGCCGCGACGAAGAGTCCGGTAGAGACCATGATCCCGGCTGCCGCGGCATACGCGTATCTCATTGCTCCCCCATGTCTCGATCGTCGAAGGGACGAACGGACCCGGCATGCGCAACTTCAAGAAAGCCGCATGCGGCCTCACAGACTTCCCGGGCGGATATCCCCATCATCCGTTCGCGCGGCGACCGCCACGCCGCGTGGGCGGGCGTGAAGATCCGTTTCGTCTCAGTGAGGGGCCCCCAGCGGCGCGGTGTCATCGGAGGGATGTCCGGGTACAGGCCGATCACCGGTGTTCCGACCGATGCGGCAAGATGGAGCGGCCCGGTTGAGTTCGCGACGACGGCGCCTGCCATCTTGAAGAACGCCGCAAGCTGTTTCAGCGTGAAGAGGCCTGCGAGCGAAACCGCCGGAGATCCGATGTCTTGCGCGCATCGTCCCGCTGCCTCGGTCTCCGGTTTTGACCCGGTCAGGGCGACGGACGCGCCACGGGCGATGAGGAGTCGGCCAAGCTCCACGAACCTCCCGACGGGCCACGCCCACGAGGACCCGCCGCTCCCGGGGTGAAGGACCACGAGCGGACCTTCCATCGAAAGGCCGGCCTTCGAGACGGCGGCCGCCACTTCTCGGAGCGTCTCGCCTGAAACCGGTATTGGCACACCCTCCACGGGAGGTGTGTCAAGGCCGAGCGTGCGGAGGAGGTTGACACAATACTCCGACTCGTGCCGCTCCGCCGTGTGCCTGTGCTCGTAGCGCCGGTGTGTGAAGAGAAATGAGTACGGCCGGTACCCGGTGCCGACCCTCACAGGAATCCGCGAGAGGAAGAGGGACCACGCGATGGTCCACGTCGCGTGGGCGATGACTGCACAATCGAATTCGTGTCGCTTCAGTTTCTCCCTTAGACCGGAGGAGGCGCCCCCGTCGAACCGGATCACTTCGTCGACGAGAGGGTGTCCCTCGATCAGGTCGGCTGTGTACGACTGCAGGAGAAATGACCGCCGCGCATCAGGGAAGAGCCTCATCAGCGCGGCAAAGACCGGAAGCGTGAGAAGGACATCACCGAGCCGGTCAGTCCGCACGACGAGGATGTTCGAGAAGTGTCGCTGCACGCGTGGTCTCTCCCCAGCCGTCAGCAGGATTCTTTGGCCGCTGAAAAAAAACGGAGCCTTGCTCCCCGGCACACGGACGGGGGAGGCGGTACACGCTGCATCCCCTTCTCCGGCTATTTCGCCAACACTGCCTGTTCAACTGCCGTGATGAGGTCGCTCCGGCGCACGGCATCGTCGAGAGTCCTCGACTGGAGGAGCTCAAGGAACTTCCCCCGCATTTCCTCCCAGATCTGATGCATCGGGCACCACTCGACACGCTTGCAGGAGTAGGGCTGGAGGATGCAGTTGTTGAGCTGCAGTCTCCCTATTCCCCTGCCCCGCACCGTGCGGGGACGAATTGATGGGTCATGTTACTCGCGCAGGCCACGGTCAAGGGACTGGCGTTCCTGCTGGAGCGCTGCAAGCCGCCGGAGGACAGCCGCTTCGTCGCTCCGGTGGATCCCTGCATCGTGTAGAGCAAGTTCAGTTTGGGCGATTTCCGCCTCGAGCGCCGCGCGCCGTATCGCAAGGATTGAGTCCTTTGCGATCTTCTCCGCATCCACCGCCTCGACCGTTTTCCCCGGATCCCACCTTGGGCTGATTTCGTAGCGGCGAGGGAGATCGTAGGAGCTGAGAGTCACGTCGGTGAGGAGACTCCGCAGCCCGGGGTCATCGAGACGCTGCAGGATCTCCATGGCGCTGATGCGTGTCCCCTCTTCGATTGAATGGAAGACCAATCCCATGATGCTCCGGATGCCGTCGTTCGAGACCGCGTCGAGAGAGAACTCACGCATGATGAGAGCCCCGACCTCATCAGGTCCTTCGAGAAGAACCTTGAGGAGGTTCCGTTCCGCCGGGGGAACCGGTGGAGCCTTCTGAGGCGCCCGCCTGCCCGCCGCAGCAGCGATGATCGGAGCGTCCTCTGCACTTACCGGTCCTGTCCATTCATCGCGCCGGTAGGGCTTCAGCTTCCGCTCCAGTTCCCTTCGGAGGACCGATTCATAAAGGTCGTACTTCGAGGCGAGCCGCTTGATATAGAGATCGCGCTTGAGCTCGTCCTTCATGTGTGTGAGCGAGTCGACGACCGAGCGGACCGCCTCCGCCTGCTTCTCCGGGTCGTCGCTTCTCCCTTCCCGGTGGAATTCTTCGAGCTTAAAGTCAATGAACGACCCGGCCTTCTCGAGGAGGGTTTGGAACGCCGGGCCTCCGTGCGCCTTCACGAATGAATCGGGGTCCTCACCTTCGGGGAGCCTGGCAATCCTGACGTCGAGGTCCTGCTCGAGAATGAGGTCGAGCCCGCGGAACATCGCCTTCGCGCCGGCGGAGTCCGCGTCGTAAACGAAGAGGACATTCTTTGTGTAGCGGCCGATGAGCTGGATTTGTTCCGCCGTGAGCGCCGTGCCGCTTGAGGCGACGACGTTTTCGATTCCCGCCTGGAAAAGCGTGATGAGATCAGCATACCCTTCGACCAGGATCGCGGCATTCATCCTGCGGATCGCCTCACGGCTCTGTGCGACACCATAGAGGACACGGCCTTTGACGTAGACAGGTGTCTCGGGTGAATTCAGGTACTTCGGACCGGGATCGTCATCGTAGAACTTCCTTGCGCCGAATCCGATGACCCGCCCCGATGGAGAGAAGACCGGGAACATGACGCGCCCACGGAACCGGTCGTAGCATCCGGAGCCGTCCTCTCTTCGGATCGCAAGTCCGGTTTTCTCAAGAAGCTCGGGTCCGTATCCAAGCCCGCGCGCGTGTTGGATGAACGCATCCCAGCTTCGGGGGGCATACCCGAGTCCGAATTTCACGATTGTCTCGTCGTGCCACCCCCGGCTGCGGAGGTACTCGAGCGCGCCTTTCCCCTCCTCCGTGCCGGTAAGCCGCCGGTAGAAAAAAAGCCCGGCTTCCCGGAGAATGGAGTAGAGGACATCCGTGTCGCCGTCACCCGTGGAGGACTGCTCCGCTCCGGGGAGCTGGATGCCGGCGCGATCGGCGAGCGTCCGGACAGCCTCGACGAACGAGACCTTCTCATGCTCCATGACGAAAGTGAAGGCGTTTCCTCCGGCCCCGCAGCCGAAGCAGTGGTACATCTGGCGCTCGGGGCTGACGGTAAAGGAGGGAGTCTTTTCGGTGTGGAACGGGCAGAGACCGATGTGGTTCTTTCCCCTGCGCTTCAACCGCACAGAGGCCGAGATGAGCTCGCAGATGTCCGTCGCAGCACGGACTTCCTCTATCTTTTCCGCTGGAATCCGCATGAATGACCGGGTACGACTGAGCTTAATGTAGATAACGTGCCGTTGCTTTCCAAGGAACCGCTGACCGCGTTCTCCCTCTCCTTGGAAATGCAGCATGCGGCGGCGGATGTGGCTGCCTCGTCTACGAGGGAATATAGTCAGATGGAAATCGAATGTCCATAGAGGGGGGTGGAAACCCCCGCGCTTGAATTTCACACCTCGATTTTCTACACTTGCATATCTCTTATGCCAAACGTTTGGTGCTCTTCGCTCCGTTCCGGTTCAAGGCACGGGGCCGGAGTCTCGCACACCACGCTGTATACGGAGGCTTCCATGCGCCTGCTGAGGACACTGCTTCTCCTGCTCTGCACGCTCTCCCCTCCACTCCTCTCCCAGATGAAGATCTTCGATACGCCGCTGAGCCCGCGCATCGCGAACTACACGATCCACGCGGAACTCCATCCGGAGAGCGAGACGGTCACGGGGCGGGAGGCAATCACATGGCGGAACACGACAACGCGAGCCGTCTCGACCCTTCAATTCCACCTCTATCTCAACGCGTTCGCGAACAACCAATCGACGTTTATGAAGGAATCGCGCGGGAGGAACCGCGGATTCTCCTCGGGCACGAAACAGGAGGAGTGGGGGTACATCAACGTATCCCGCATGAACCTCTGGACAGGCGCGAACCTCCTCCCATCGCTCGCGTACATCCATCCTGATGATGAGAACGCGGACGACCGCACCGTCGCGGAGGTGAAGCTCCCGAAGCCGTGCGGACCGGCCGAGACCATTCGTGTCGACGTTGAGTTCACATCGAAGCTTCCCCGCGTCTTCGCGCGCTCCGGGTTCGCCGAGGGGGGCTTCTTCATGGTCGCCCAGTGGTTCCCGAAGATCGGCGTCCTCCAGCCGGACGGCTGGAACTGCCACGAGTACCATTCGAACAGCGAATTCTTCGCCGACTTCGGCGTCTACGACGTCCAGATCAGCGTTCCACGCGACTACGTCGTGGCGGCGAACGGGACACTCGTCGGAAAGCGAAGGGCCAACAGCACGATGACCTACCAGTACCATCAGGAGGACGTCCACGATTTCGTGTGGGCTGCGGACCCGCGGTTCATCACGCGGCACGGAGTCTTCCACAACGACTCGACCGGGGGTGATGTCGATATCACGATATTCACCTACCGGACGAATGAGACCTACGCTCCCGTCCACCTCGACGCCGCGAGACACGCGCTGGCATACTTCCAGGAATGGTTCGGCGTCTACCCGTACCGCACCCTCACCATCGTGGATCCGCCGGCCAACGCTCGGGGAGCAGGAGGGATGGAGTATCCCGCCTTCTTCACCACGATGACGATCTGGTGGCTCCCGAAGGGAATTCACGTCAGCGCGATGGTGACGATCCATGAGTTCGGCCACAACTATTTCCAGGGAATGCTCGCGAGCAACGAGTTCGAGGAGGCATGGCTCGACGAGGGAATCAACTCGTACGCGGAGCTCAAGTCAATGGAGCGATACTACGGGACGCCGGGTTCCTACATCGACTTCCTCGGGCTCAAGATGGATGGGGTCACGTTCCACCGCTCGTCGTACATCACAAGCCCGAACCTCGACCGGGTCGTTGAGAAGTCGTGGCTCTACGCGCCCGGCCAGTACTCGAGGATGTCGTACAGCAAACCGGCGCTCCTCCTCAGGACACTCGAGGGGATCGTCGGACAGGAAACGATGGCCCGCATCATGAAGACTTACTTCCAGGAATGGAAGTTCAAGCATCCCCGGACCGAGAACTTTATCGCCGTGGCGAACCGCGTAGCAAAGCAGGACCTCTCATGGTATTTTGCGCAGGTCCTCTACGGGACCGGCTCGCTCGACTACGCGGTGGAATCGGTGCGGACCGAGCCGCTGACCGGGAAGGCTGGCTTCGTGGGATCCGACAGCACGCTCCGTTTTGTCGACGAGAAGAGGAAGGGACAGTTCGAGTCAGTCATCGAGGTCGTGAGGAAGGGGACGGTGATCGTGCCGGTCGATGTCCTGTTCGTGTTCGATGATGGGAACAGGATCCGGGAAACCTGGGACGGGAAACGGGAATGGCGGGAGTTCCGTTTCAGGTCGGCTTCACGTCTCTCCTATGCGGTCGTGGACCCTGACCGGAAGCTCGTCCTTGACACGGACATGAGAAACAACAGCCGCCGCATGCATGAAGAGAGGAGAGGGGTCTGGCGGGTGGCGCTTGAGCTTCTCTACCGTGTGCAGTCGCTTCTCCAGCATCTCACATTCTTCTCATAGGAGGGTCGCCAATGGTCGGTGCCAGCATGAAGGAAGGATTCGCCGCCACGATGCGGTCCTGGAGGCTGCTCCTTCCCCTCTACATCCTGAATCTTGCGGCCGCCGTCATCGTGGTGACACCGTTGCAATTCGCACTGCAGCAGTACTGGGGAACGAGTGTCATCTCATCGCCGCTCCGTCAAGCGTTCAGCATCCCCGCCCTTGTGGAGTTTCTCCTCCACAACGGAGACCTCGTCCGTACCCTTTTTCGCATTTTTCTCACCGTCCTCTTCCTCTACGAGATCCTTTCCGTGTTTCTCGACGGCGGCATCCTTGCCGCGCTCAGGTCGGGGGAAGCGCAGGGGCTGTCGAGGAAGCTGTTCGAGGGAGGCGCCGCATACTTCTTCAGGTTTCTCCGGCTCTTCCTCATCTCCATTCCCTTCATGATCGTCGGTGGAATCATCCTGGGCCTCATCGACGCTCCCCTCTCTTCCCTCATGGACAGCTCTCAGCGGCCGGTCGAGATCTTTCTTGTGCTGGGCGCCCGGATCGCAGTCGCCGTCCTTCTCTTCTCGTATATCAGGGCTGTCATGGACTATGCGAAGGTGGCCGCGGTGTCGGAGGATCGCCGGGTGATGTGGAAGGCATTCTGGAGAGGACTGGGGTTTTCAGTGAGGAACTTCGGGAGGGCCTACGGGATGTTTCTCATTCTCCTTCTCATCTATCTCGCAACGGTGGCGCTCCATCTCTACGTCAATTCGTCCATCAACGAGTCGACGGCCGTGCTCATCCTCCTTCTCTTCATCATCGAGCAGCTGTTTGTTCTCGTCCGGATCGGCGAGCGGGTCTGGTTTTTCGGTTCGGAGCTATCGCTCTTCTCGAAGCTTGCCTCCGTTGTGGCAATCCGGCCCGTCGCCTTCGATCCGTCTCCCGCTGAGCCGTTGCCTCACACCGGCACCCCGCACGCACCGCTTCCGTAAGTTCGCCGGACGTGGTTTACCCATGGGAAGCTGAAAAGCCCCCGCCGTTGGCGGGGGCTTTTCAGCTTCAACCTCATTCCCGGTCCGCCGCGGCGGACTCACGCAGCCTGTCGGGGTCGTAGACCTTCTTCGCCTTTTTCCGCATGAAACGCTGCTTTGCAGGGCGCTTCGGGCTTTCCTCGACATCCGGGTATGTGAAGATGTCGTACTTGTAGTTGCGCAGGATAACCTGGTTCCCGTTCCTGCCGATGACGTACTGCGGAAGGAGCGGAATCTTCCCGCCCCCGCCCGGCGCGTCGATCACATAGTACGGCACAGCAAGCCCCGAGGTGTGGCCGCGGAGCTGGTCCATGATGTCGAGCCCGACGCTGATCGGCGTGCGGAAATGGTTCGTGCCCTTGGTGATATCCGCCTGGTAGATGTAGTACGGCCGGACGCGGCACGCGAGGAGCTTCTGCATGAGCTCCTTTACCACCTGCGGATCGTCGTTCACCCCCTTCATGAGAACCATCTGGTTGCCGAGCGGTACGCCGGCATCGGCGAGAAGCGAGCACGCGCGCCGGCTCTCCGGTGTGATCTCCCACGGATGGTTGAAGTGAGTGTTGATATAGAGCGGATGGTACTTTTTCAGCATGTTGCAGAGCTTCGGTGTCACGCGCTGCGGAAGGACGCACGGCATCTTTGTGCCGATCCGGATGATCTCGACGTGCGGGATCGCCCTGAGGCCGGCGAGGATCTTCTCGAGCATGTAGTCGGTCAGCATGAACGGATCGCCGCCGGAGAGGATCACGTCGCGGACTTCCGGGTGAGCAGCAATGTAGCTGATACCGCTCTGGATGAACTTCATGCTGATTTTAGCGGAGTCCCCCACCTTCCGCTTCCGTGTGCAGAACCGGCAGTACATCGAGCATTGGCTCGTCACGAGGAAGAGGACGCGGTCGGGGTAGCGGTGTGTGATGCTCGGCACCGGGCTGTCGGCGTCTTCATTGAGCGGATCCTCGGGGGCACTGATGTCCTCGAGCTCCACAGCGTCCGGGAGGCACTGCAGATAGATCGGGTCTCCCTTGTACCGGATGAGGCTGAGGTAGTAGGGGTTGATGCGGATCGGGTACATACGGTTGATCTTCTGCACTGTCTCCTTATCGAAGCCGAAGGTCTCGGCCAGCTGGTCGGCACTGTCTATGCTCTGCCTGAGCATTTCCTGCCAGAGTTCCATAGAGAGCTCTAAGCCTCCTTGAGATATTTTCCGAAGATGACGAGATCGTCTCCGACCTTATAGTAGTCCCTCAGACGTGCAAGGTCGGTGTACCCGTGTGCCACATAGAAGCGGCGCGTTGGTTCGTACGAAGGCTGCGAGGATGTCTCGACGACGATGAACCGCCCCCCTTTCTCCTTGATTGCATCTTCCGCGGACCGGAGGAGACGGCTGCCGATGCCGCGCGCCTGGCCGGAGGCGTCGACCGCTATCCAGTAGAGGTCGAACGTCCCCTGCGTCGCCGGCGTGGGACCGTAGCAGACGTAGCCGACGACGGCGTCGTGCACGTCGACGGCGGTCTCAACCCAGTATCCGCTTTCCGCCCCGAGCGTGAAGTAAGCATCAAGCACTTCGAGTCCGACGCCGATTTCAGGCTCGGAGAACACTCCTACGTTCCGAAGAAGCTTCTCAATGGCAAGACGGTCACCGCGTTGTGCCGGACGGATCGTCATCGGCGTGCTCGCGCCAGGGCAAGTTCAACAATTCGCTTCACCGTCTCCTCGAACGTCCACCCGTGCGCACGCGCGGAGCGGATGAACCCCGCATCGCGTGATATGTCCGGGTTCGGGTTCACTTCGATAACATACAGCCTTCCCTCCGCGTCCATCCGCATATCAACCCGGGCGTAGTCCCTGCAGCCGACCGCTCGGTATGCGTCCAACGCGATCTTCTTTGCCTTCCTTTCGACGGTCGCGGGGATAGGAGCGGGGCAGACCGGCTTCGCTTTCACGAATGCTTCACTCGCCGGCACCCACTTCGACTCGTACGTCACGATGTGTGGGAGGTAGTCTGGCATCTCGGAGAAATCGATCTCGGAGATCGGCAGGACCGTGAGCTCCCGGTCACCCACGATCGCAACGTTGAACTCCCGTCCTTCAATATACTCCTCCACGATGGCCGGCTCCAGAAAATTCTCGTGGACGAACCGGACCCTCGCCGACAGCTCCTTAAAGTTCCGAACGACGGCGTGCTCGTCGATCCCTGCGCTTGCATCCTCCCTCGACGGCTTCACAATAAGGGGGAAGGAGAGCTTCGGCGCTCGAACGAGAGCCTCGCCCGCCGGGACGCGCATGAACCGGGGCGTCGGAATCCGGTGGTACGACAGCACTTCCTTTGCACGCCACTTATTGAGCGCAATCCCGAGGGCAAGCGGCGGTGACCCGGTGTATACGATGCCGAGGAGCTCGTAGAGCCCGGCTATGTACATCTCGCCGAGCGATTCGCTGCGGAGGCTTTCAACGAGGTTGAAAACCACCGCGGGCCGCGACCTGTGTAGATCCCTGATGATCTTTTCGACGTCGTCGGTCGCCGGAAGCGAGATCGTCTCATACCCCTCGGCAGTCAACGCGTCTGTGATCGCGTGCATCTCTTCAAGCACCCCGATTTCGGACAGGTCAACTGCACGAGACACGCTTTTCTCCGAGAGAAGCCTTCCGTCAGGGGCCACGCTGAGCAGCTTGGCCTCCTGCGCCACGGCTGCAGACGGGTCATTAAATGCAACGACAACCCGGATGGCTTCTTTCATATCTCCTGCGTAGACTCAATGAAGAAAACGAGGCTCTTCGATGGCGCCATAACGCATTGAAATTAATACAGTTACGTTCTTCCCGCCGTGAGGCCGCACCGCCGGGATGCGGTGTCAAGCACGGAGTTAATCATCTCATTGTATGTCATTCCCGCGGCAAAAGCGGCCATCGGGAAGCATGAATGTTCTTCGGGATTCGGCAGGACCCCGGGGAGCGGGTTGAGTTCCATGATGTTTGGCTCCCCGCGGTCGTCGAGCCTCACATCAATCCGGCACCAATCGCGGCACCGAAGCGCATGGTACGCACGGAGGCAGATCCGCTCGATGGATTCCTTCAACGCTTCGGGGATCCGCGCCGGGCAGATGAAGATGTCAATCGGGCTGTCCGCATGGTCCCAGACCCACTTCGCTTCGAACGAGTAGATCGGCTCAACTCCCTCTGGAAGCGAGCTGAAGTTGATCTCGACGATCGGAAGGACGCGGACATCGGCCTCGTTTCCGAGGAGAGCGACCGTGAACTCGCGGCCCGGAAGGAATTCCTCGACGAGGGCCGGCTCATGGTACTCCTCGAGGAGCTGGACGACCTTCGAGCGCAACTCAACTGCCGCCCGGACCACGGAAGAGTTCGCGATACCCTTGCTTGACCCTTCGTGGACCGGCTTCACAATCGCCGGCAGTGGGACCGCAGAGTGGTCGAGCCCCGCTTCGCTCCTAACAAGGGAGAACCGCGGCGTCGGGATGCCGTGGTACGCAAGGACCTCCTTTGCCAGTCCCTTGTCGAGACAGATGCCGAGCGTCACCGGGTCCGATCCGGTGTACGGGATCCGGAGGAAGTCGAGCATCGCTGGGATCTGCGACTCGCGCGACACACCGTTCATCCCCTCCGACATGTTGAACACAATCTCGGGCTGCAGCGCACGGAGACAGTCGTAGGCATCTTCGTTCGCTTCGATGAGCGCCACATCGTGACGCTCAGCAAGCGCACGCTTCACTGCGAGGATGGTGTCCATCGTGTCCCACTCCGCCTCCGCATCGAGCGCCGCGATGCTGGGCGCCGCGATGCTGTGCACCGCGCCGCGGCCGTCGGATGAGAGGCGCCTCGGAGGCTCGTCACCTTCTTCAGAGAGGGAAGGAAGATCGGAAGGATTCTGCTTGACGTTGTAGACGAGCGCGACGTTCATGCAGTCGCTAAACGATCGTGACCGGATTTCATGTTGATGTAGTATCTCTCTCTTTCACAAGCATGACCAAACCCTCTGCTGTATAATATACTCCTTTATATAAATTTGTCAAGTGTTGAAGCCTCTTTTGAGAAAATTTCTGCGCCGCGTCGACGACGCCCGCCGAGCGCGAGATGAAGCGGCGGATGACATGCGATGGGTCTCAACCGACGTGTGCGAGATCGAGGAGATCGCGGAAGTGATGTTCGAATTCCATCCGGAGCGCTGCGTGCTCCGGACGGCGGAGATGAGGATCGGCATCGACGAGCGAGAACGCTTCACGCCGCGCACGGTCGAGAAGCGCGACGTCGTTGAGGAGATCGGCGATGCGGAACTCGGGCAGGCCGCTCTGCCGCGTGCCGAACACTTCTCCGGGGCCGCGCAGCCGGAGGTCCTCCTCCGCAACCGTGAAGCCGTCGAGTGTCTCCGCGAGGACACGGAGCCGCGTGAGAGCTTCGCTCCTGTCCTCGCCACCACGCCGCAGGCTCTCCTCCTTCGTGACAAGGACGCACGTCGAAGCCTCACTGCCGCGGCCAATCCTTCCGCGCAGCTGGTGGAGCTGCGAGAGTCCGAACCGCTCGGCACTCTCAATGACCATGACCGTTGCATTCGGCACGTCGATGCCGACCTCGATCACCGTCGTCGACACGAGGATGTCAATCTCACCGGCGGCGAACGCATTCATGACCCGGTCCTTCTCCTCGCTCGCAAGCCTTCCATGGAGGAGGGCAACGCGGAGGTCCGGGAAGACCCGTTCGCGAAGTACCCGGTAGTTCTCCTCGGCCGACTCGACGTCGAGCGATTCCGATTCCTCGATGATCGGGTAGACGATGTACGCCTGTCGACCGCGTGAGACCTCCGAACGGATCAGGTCGTACAACGACTCGCGGTCCTGGTCGCTCCGCAGAAGCGTGCGGATCGCGCGTCTTCCTTTCGGCATCTCGCGGATGACGCTTGCATCGAGGTCGCCGTACATCGTGAGCGAGAGGGTTCGGGGAATCGGTGTCGCCGTCATGACGAGGACATCGGGGCGCTCGCCTTTTCCCCTGAGGACCGAGCGCTGGAGGACGCCGAAGCGGTGCTGCTCGTCAATGACAACGAGTCCGAGCTTCGCAAACGAGACATGCTCCTGGACGAGCGCATGGGTGCCGATAACGATCTGCGCGCCGCCGTTTCGCACGTCTTCGCGGATATCTTCGCGCAGCCGCTTCGACTGCCCGCCGATGAGGAGACGCAGCGTGACAGGGAGATTCCCGAGGAGGCGCGAGAACGTGCGAAAATGCTGCTCGGCGAGGATTTCTGTCGGTGCCATGAACGCCGACTGGTACCCGTTGTCCACTGCGATGAGCATCGCGGTCAACGCGACGACGGTCTTGCCGCTCCCGACATCACCCTGGAGCAGCCTGTTCATGGGCCGATCTGACGCCATATCCTCAGCAATTTCGCGAATCGCCTTCCTCTGCCCTGAAGTCAGCTCGAACGGAAGCGAATCGACAAGACCGCGGGCAAGCCGGCTCTCGACCGAGAAGCTGATTCCTCTCTCTTCCGTGCGCACACGGTGGTGTCGATAGGCAAGGAGAAGTTGAAGGAAGAAGAGCTCGTCAAATGCGAGCCGCTCGCGTGCGGCGGACTGTTCTTCGGGGGAACGGGGAAAATGGATTGCTCGCAGGGCAAGAGGGAGCGGCGCGAGATGCTGTGTGCTAATGACGCTTTCCGGAAGGACCTCCGGGATACTCTCGGCGTAACTTGCCGTCGCATGCTTCAGGACCCGGCGGAAGCCGCGACTGTCAAGTCCGACCTTGCGCAGTTCTTCGGTGGATGGGTAAAGCGGTATCACACCACCCGTGTGGTAGAGGCTGTCCCAGTTGATTTCCTCCTCCCCCTCATCGGGTGAGAGCCGGTCAAATTCTGGATGTTGAAACTGAGGCCTTCCGCCGAATTCCGACAACCGGCCTGAGATTGCGAGCCGCTCGCCGGTGTGGAATGCCTTCTGGTAGTACCTCACCCCGCCGAACCAGACACACTCGACACTCCCCGTCTCGTCCCCGATGACGAGGATGAAGCGGCTCTTCGGGCCGAACCCGGCTGTGGCGAATCGACGCACTTCCCCTACGACGGTCACATCCGCCCCTGTGTCGGTCATCCGCCGGAGCTCGCCGACCCGGACAACGTGCCGCCTGTCGAGGTACCCACGCGGGAAATAGTAGAGGAGATCGCGAACCGTCCTCACGCCGGCCGACTCGAGCACCTCGGCCCGGCGAGGGCCGACCCCTTTCACGAATTGCACCGGCGTGGAGGCCATGTCTGCGGTGCCGGCGTCTGAAGGAGTCATCATCCCTGCCTGAGAGCGAGGAGACGTATGTCGCCAAGGAGAAGCATACGCTTACGAAAATACGAAAGGCGGGACGAACTCGCAACATCACTTTCAAACGGCGAAGGCCCGCCGTGGCGGGCCTTCGTGCGTGATCCCATGTTGCGGCGAACACTGACTACCGCGTCACTGGATAGTGAAGGTATAGTGCGTCGCCCACGCGTTGCCCGACGTGAGCGCTCCACCGTAAGTCTGAACCGATGCGCCTCGAATAACACGGAGGTTGTACGACATATTATCGGAGCCTCCCCACTGGTTCACTTTCACCCTGTACTCTCCGCGAGGCCACTCTGTCGGAGGCTTCAGGCTGTAGATATTCTCCACGGCGTTTCCGGTCGTGTACCTGAAATCCCGGTCGAGCTGGAACGCTCCGTCGGGGGATGTCTTGGCACTGAAGTAGACCTTCATACTATTCGGGCCCTCGAGGTAGAGGTCGAGATCAGTACTCTTTTGAGACGTGTTCACCCACGTGAGCGTTGCCTGGAAGTCACCGGTGCCGTACGTCGTCGTCGGCGTTCCCCACTCGTTCGGGCGCCCTTCGCGCCACTCGCCGCCTCCGGGGAGTGTCAGTTGTGTCCATCCGGTCGCGGTGCCAAAGTTCCAGGTGAGAGGATTGCCAATCGTCCCCAGCGCAGGGATTGAGTAGGTCCACACTTTCGGCAGCTCGAAAATCGTACCAGGCTTCGTCTTTGTCACCCAGATCTCATAGGTCGCCTGGGGCAGCATGATATGGACCGGTTTGCCGTCAGGTCCACCCGTCGGCGTGGAGCCCGACCCGCCTGAGGCGCCAGCGAGGATGTTGGGGTACCACGCCTGCTGGTACGGGTATTTCCAGTTTGCGACCGACTTCACCGTGAGGCAGCTGTAGTACGTCGTCATCTCCGACCACGAGTACTCGAAGCCGCCATCGGAGTACTGGTCAAGAACTTTCCCCGTCCCTCTCGGGATCGTCGCAAGGGAGAAATAGCCGAGCTCTAGCACGTCGCAACTGATCTTCTTCGCAGTCGGATCGACGTTCGATATTGGGATCAGTTCCCATTTGTCAAGACCTGCATTGTAGTGGATGACGTTGATGGTCGAGATATCGGTCCCATCAGGATAGGGGAGGAGGACCTTTACCGGCCAACTGAAGCGGAAGGCGTCAGGTCCTATGCGCGCCATGTTTCCTTTCAACGTAACGCCGGCAGGGACCGCTTTCGGCGGATCGACCGGGGTCTCGATCGTGAACGAAACGCTCGCCGACTGCCCGCTCTGGTTCGGTGGTACCGTGCCCGGGATGACCTCGATCCCATGGCCGGACTGGGTCGTTACGGTCCCTCCGGACGTCGAGTTGATCGTCTGGATGGCCGTCTGGTTCCCGGGACCCGCCGGATTTTCCTCGCTCTTCTTGCACGTGTTGCCCGACAGGAACAGCGCGAGTAAGAAGATGCCAGTGAACTTCAACCACATGTTCGTACGCATACGTATACCTCCCTTTGCATGCATTGGTAGTCACACCCAGCGATGTTCTTCATACCTCCTCCTTCATGTCCCGCGACATAAGATCGGCTGTTGCATCGTTTGGGTTTTTGCCTTCGAAGAGTACTTTGTAGACCTGCGCTGCGATGGGCAGTTCGACGGATAGTCTACGGGCAAGTTCCACCGCCGACCGCGTTGTCTCCACCCCCTCGGCCACCATCTTCATGGACGAGAGAACGTCGCCAAGGGTTCGCCCCTTTCCCACCTCCTCTCCTACGTATCGGTTTCTGCTGTGGCGACTCATGCATGTCACGATGAGATCCCCCATGCCGGATAGTCCGGAGAACGTCTCCTGCCTGGCACCGAGGGCGACGCCAAGCCTGATGATCTCCGCCATCCCGCGCGTCATGATGGCCGCCTTTGTATTGTCTCCAAAACCTACGCCGTCGCTGATGCCTGCGCCGACCGCAATTACATTCTTCAGCGCCCCGCCCAGCTCCACTCCCCGGATATCGCCCGAGACATAGACCCTGAACGCCCTCGTGCCGAACGTGCGCTGCACACCGCGGGCCGTGTCGAGCTCTGTGCACGCCGCCACGACCGCCGTTGGAATCCCCCGGCTCACCTCCTCGGCATGGCTCGGTCCCGAGAGCGTCACGATGCGCGTCGGCCGGAGGCCGGGGAAGACGTCGCGGAGGACTTCCGACATTGTCATGAGGGTCGTCTGCTCGATCCCCTTCGCCACGTTCACGAGTACCGCTTCGCCGAGGAGACGAGGAGAAATCCGCTCGAGGACGCTCCTGAGAAACTGCGACGGCACCGCAAGCACGACCATCTCGCGGCGGGCAGCCGCCTCCTCAAGGTCAGTTGTGATGCGGATGGAATCGGGGAGGCGGACGCCGGGGAGGAACGTCGGGTTCTCATGCCGCGTGAGCATCTCATCGAAATACTCCCGGCGCTCGGTCCAGAGTGTCACGTCCTCCTTTCTCGCCGCAAGGAGTATGGCAAGCGTGGTCCCCCAGCCACCGGCGCCGATAACGGAAATGTTCATATGCGCGACACGCCTCCCGTGCTTTGCCGCGTCAGGCACGCGGCGTGCCGAACCGGTGCTCCGTTCCCGCGATGAGCCGCTTCATGTTCGCCCGGTGATTGAGAATGAGAAAGAATGCGAGGACCGTGCTGAAGAGAAGAAGTGTAAGGTAGTCGGGGATCCGGGCACCCATGAGATCTTCCCGGATCAAGAGTGTGACCGGAAACGCCACCGCCGCCAGGATGGAACCAAGCGAGACGTACTTCGTGACAGCTACCACGACAAGAAAGACGACAAGCGACGCGAGCATCTCGGCCGGCGCAACGCCGAGGAGCATTCCTGCCGCCGTGCTGACCCCCTTTCCTCCCCGGAATCCGGCGAAGACTGACCACACGTGTCCCGCCACAGCGGCGCAGCCGGCAAGGATGCGGACCGCCGCCGCATCCTGCAGGGACACCCCCAGGATCTGTACCAGATCGCCAAGTGCGATCTGAGAGATCAGCGCCGAGGCGAGGAATCCTTTTACCGCGTCAATGATGATGACGAGCGCTCCCCATCCGAGTCCGAGCGTGCGGACTACATTGGTCCCCCCGGCATTGCCGCTCCCCTGTGTACGGATGTCGACACCCTTCACAAGGCGCGTGACGATGATGCTCGTCGGGACCGACCCGACGAGGTAGCTCAGGATGAGTGTAATAAGAAGCGACATTTCGGATGACCAAGGGACCTATCAAAGAACATTGATAAATTTACAGAGGGTTCAGGAAAGATGCAACTACCGAACGGGGTTTTGTCCGAGAAGCAGTTCCGCCACAAGGAGATCCTCGGGCGTAGTGACCTTCAGATTCCGGGGGTCGCCCTCCAGAATATGCACAGCAATGCCGAAATGTTCAACGAGCGAAGCATCGTCCGTCGCGCTGAACCCCTCGGCGCGTGCCAGGGAAAATGCCTCACGGAGGAGAGAGGCCTCGAACACCTGCGGCGTCTGTGCGAGGTAAACGCTGTCGCGGGGAATTGTCTCCACGATGCACCCCGCCCCATCTGCCCGCTTCACGGTCTCGCGTGCACGGAGGGCCGGGATCGCCGCACGGTTCATCATCGCGCCCCGAACAACTTTTTCGATAAGCTCCGTCGTCACCAGAGGACGGGCTGCATCATGGATGGCGAGGTAGTCCGGCCGGCGATCGAGTGCCGCCTCGACTCCGTTCCAGACGGAGTCCTGGCGCTTTAGTCCGCCGGAAACGATCGACGCCACCTTCGTGAACTCAGCCGGTGGAAGAACCTCGCGGACACGATTTTCATCCCCGGGTCTCGCGACAACAACGATTGACTTGATCAGGTCGGACTCTTCAAAGGGACGAACGCTCCGCACGATGAGAGGGACTCCTCCGAGGAGCGCGAACTGTTTCGGTGCTTCTGCGCCGAACCGCTCGCCCCGGCCTCCTGCCACAATGACGGCAATCGTATTCATCCGCAGCTCACTCTCCAGTCGTCGTGGTCGGTGCTTCAGTGCGTGCTCCCCCGCCGCGGCGGGAGAATGTGGGGAAGTACTCGATAACGAAGTCGAAATGCGGAAAGCGCCGGGGCAAGCGCATGAGGCTCACGATCATCGTCCCGACCGATAACCGGTCGAGCCACGAGGATGTGGGCCAGCCCAGGTGGATCGTCACATGACGGTCCTGCATCTCGTACTCGAGCATGTAGAGGATGGCCAGGATGCGTGTGAAGAGCGTCGTCCGCTGGATGGGGAACCGGAAATGCGATTCGTTGAGCTTCGGCGGGATCCCCTGCCGGGGCGTGTAGAAACTCACGTAGACCGAGCCCGGCTGAGGCGGCTCGATGTTCTCGGCGGGACGCTTGAAGTAGACGTGGTAGTCGTCCGCCGGGCTCTCCGCGAGGGCGAAGATGATGTCCATCGGGCTGTCGGTCTTCTGGATCTCCTTCCGCTCCGGCGCACGCCGCTTCGCAAACACGATGCCGATGAAGAGGAGGACGAGCGTCGCACCTCCCCAGAGAAGCCGGCCGTACGGTTTGTGGATGAGAAGGTAAATGAAAGAGCTCGATAGGACGATGAAGAGAAGGAGCGTCCCGAGACGCGACGTGTTGTACTCGCGGATCTCCTTCGTGCCGAGGAAGTAGCGGTAGATGAGGAGGCTCCCCATGCTGATGGAGAAGCTCGCGAGGAGGCCGAGAGCGTACATCTCCGCAAGTGTCGTCTGGTTCCCGCGCGTGAGGAGGATGATGACGGAGAAGAACGTCGCCGCTCCGATGTGGATACGGTAGAGCGACTGACGGTTGTTCGTCTTGATGAGCCAGTGGAAGCCGTACCGCTCGGCGACCCGCTCGATGAGCTCGCTCATCGCGACATAGGCCGTATTGACGGCCATGATGAGTGTTGCGCTCGCCAGGAAGCCGACAACGACACCGAACCAGACGCCGTTAAGCGTCGCGGCATAGTATGTGATGAGATCGGTGCTGTGCGCTTTGAGGTCGATCGAGGAGGAGAGCGCGAGCGCGGCGACGAGCGGTGTGACGATCCCCACTGTAAGGGCGAGGAAGACATATGCCTTCGAGATATCCTTCCAGCTCCTGGTGAGACCGGCGGTCTGCAGGACAGACTCGATCCCCGAGTAGGCAAGGATAACGCTCGATATCCCCGCGATGATGCGCGAGTAGGCAGTGAACGGATCGGTGTGAGAGATGCTCCTGCCGACGGTCGTCACGCTTTCCCCCATCGTCCGCAGGGAGGCCCCGTCGACGTGAAAAAGCCCTGAGGCGATAAGGTTGACAAAGACAATCGCCGCCACCGTGAAGATACCAAATGTGAACCGTGCGTTGTCCTTGATCCCGAGGATGTTGAGAAGGGCGATGCCCCAGATGACGGCGAGCTCAAGGATGATGTCTGTCCCTGGTGCCATCGGGATGAACGCCATCCCGTTGTTCACGGCGCTCACCGTCGAAAGGCTCGCCGTGAGAACGTAGGTGACGAGGATCGACGCAACCGCGATGAACGAGACCGAGGGGCCGAGCACATAGTACGAGAACGAGTAGACGCCTCCCCCCTTGATCTTGTGGTGGTCAAGGATCTCGGCGATCTCCACCATGCGGGTCGAAAGGAAGCGCATAAGGATCGAGACGAACGCAATGTAGAAGAGCGCTTCAGTCCCGATGAAAAGGAAGGCCTCGCCCGGCGCGTAGAAGATCGACGTCAGCTCGTCCATCAGCGTGATGACACCGACGGAGAGCCACGTCAGCCACCACCTCCCTCCTGAGAAGAAGACAAGAAGGTTACGCTTCCGCCAGAGGTAAATGAAGAATACAACCGACCCGATGTTGAGGGCGAGGAGCAGGGGAGTCTTCAAGGAAACCACCCGACCAGCCTAAACAATCAGCATGCCATCGCCGTAGCTGAAGAAACGGTACTTCTCCCGGATGGCGTGCTTGTAGCCCCGCATGACCAGCTCATGTCCGCCGAACGCGCTCGTCAGCATGAGGAGCGTCGACCCGGGCATGTGGAGGTTCGTGATGAGCCGGTCCGCGACCCTGAACTCGTACGGCGGATAGATGAACTTGTCGGTCCATCCCCGGCCCAGCTTCGCGTGGTCCTCGGTTGTCACGCTCGATTCAAGGGCGCGCATTACGCTTGTCCCGACGCCGAAGACATGGTGTCTTGTGTCGATGGCACGGTTAATGATCTCTGCGGACTCGAGGCTGATCTCGAAGTACTCGGAGTCCATCTTATGCTTGGTAAGGTCCTCTACCTCCACCGGCCGGAACGAGCCGAGCCCGACATGGAGGGTGACGGGAGCGATTCTGACCCCCTTTTTCTCAAGGGCTGTGAGGAGCCGTTTCGTAAAGTGGAGGCCAGCAGTCGGTGCGGCGACGGCGCCGACATTCCGCGCATAGACGGTCTGGTAGTCCTCCTTATCCTTCTCCGTCGCATCGCGTTTGATGTACGGGGGGAGCGGCATCTGGCCGATACGTTCGATGATTTTGTAGATGTCCCCTTCGTACTCAAAATGGACTGTCCGTCCCCGCGACGTGGTGTTGTCGATCACCTCGCACCAGGTCCGGTTGTCGTCGAAGTAGATCTTGTTCCCGATCCTCACCTTCCGCGCCGGATCGACGATGACATCCCAGATCCCTTCGTTCGCGTTAAGCTCGCGGAGGAGGAACACTTCGATACGCGCGTTCGTCTTCTCCTTCCGGCCGAAGAGGCGAGCCGGGAAGACCCGCGTCTCGTTGACGACGAGGCAGTCCCCCTTCTCCATGTAGTGGGCGAGGTCGGAGAAGCGGCGGTCCTCAATCTCCTCGGTCTCCCGATTGAGCACCATCATGCGCGCCTTGTCGCGCGGCGTGACGGGCTCCTTCGCAATCAGGTTTTTCGGCAACGGGTATTTGAAATCGGAGAGCTTCATTCCTGCTCCTTCATGTCATGCCCGATAGAACCATGGTCGGTGTCCGCCTTGCTCCGCCCGCCACAATGCCGGCAGGACCGGGCGGACACCGATCGGTTGAGTCAATCACCGTCCGCGGATTGGTTTCTTACTCTTCGCCGCGGGTTTCCTCGAAGATTTCCGCGTTGCCTTCTTCGTCTTCTTCGCGGCTTCCCCTGTCCTGTCGCTGAGCGCCGCCTGCGCCGCGGCTAGCCGCGCGATGGGGACGCGGAACGGAGAACAGCTTACGTAGCTGAAGTTGAGTGAGTAGCAGAACCCGACCGAAGCAGGCTCGCCGCCGTGCTCGCCGCAGATTCCAACCTTCAGGTTCGGGCGCGTGCTCCGTCCTTTCTCGGTCGCAATCCGCAGGAGCTCGCCGACTCCCTTCACGTCGATCGTCTGGAACGGATCCACCGGGAGGATCTTCTTCTCGAGATAGTCCCCCATGAACCCGCCGATATCGTCGCGCGAGAAGCCGAAGCACATCTGAGTGATGTCGTTCGTCCCGAACGAGAAGAACTCCGCGGTCTGCGCCATCTCATCCGCCGTGAGGGCCGCACGCGGGATCTCGATCATTGTACCATAGAGAAAGTACGGGAGCTTCGCGAAGGTCGCCGCCTCGCACACATCTGCGTAGACGCGGTCGACGATCTTCTTCTGGTCATCGAGCTCCTCCACGGCACAGGTCACCGGAATCATGAGCTCCGGCATCGGTTTCTTCCCGTCCTTCACAAGCTCAGCCGCCGACTCGAGGATCGCCTTCACCCACATCTCAGTGACCTCGGGGTAGGTGACGCCGAGACGGACGCCGCGATGCCCCATCATCGGGTTCACCTCGTGGAGTCCTTCGCCCCGTTTCTGCACGTCGCTCACGGTGATGCCGAGCGACGCGGCAAGCTCCGCCTGTTTCTCTCCCCCCTTTGGGACGAACTCATGGAGCGGCGGGTCGAGCGTACGGAACGTGACCGGCAGCCCGTCCATCGCCTCCATGGTCGCCTTCACATCGCGCTTCACGAACGGGTAAAGCTCCGCCAGAGCCGCTTTTCTCTCTTCGAGCGTGTTCGAGAGAATCATCTTCCGCAGGAGGAAAAGAGGCTGCTCGGCCCCCTTCCCGTAGAACATGTGCTCGGTCCGGAAGAGCCCGATTCCCTCCGCCCCAAAGGCGCGCGCGACGCGGGCGTCGTCCGGTGTGTCCGCGTTCGTCCGGACGCCCATTGTGCGGTACGTGTCGACGAGCTTCATGAACTCCTGGAATCGGGGGTTCTCGGTCGCATCGACCATGCCGAGCGTCCCTTCGTACACATACCCCTTTGTCCCGTTGAGGCTGATCCAATCGCCTTCGGTGAACGTTCGGCCGTCGACGGTCATCATCTTCGCGCGCGCGTCGATGCGCAGCGCTCCGCAGCCGACGATGCAGCACTTCCCCCAGCCGCGGGCGACGAGCGCCGCGTGCGATGTCATGCCGCCGCGCGCGGTAAGGATCGCCTGTGCAGCCCGCATCCCCTCAACGTCCTCGGGGTTCGTTTCTTCACGGACAAGAACGACGGACTTTCCGTTCTTCGTCTGTGCCACGGCCTCTTCGGCGGTGAAGACAATCTCCCCTGCGGCACCGCCGGGTCCCGCAGGGAGCCCTTTTGCGAGAACGCGGGCAGTACGTTCAGCAGCCGGGTCAAGGATCGGGTGAAGGAGCTCGTCGAGCTGGGCCGGGGTCAACCGCTTTACGGCCTCTTTCCCGTCGATGAGCTTATCCGAGAGCATATCCATTGCCATGTTGAGGGCCGCGACTCCTGTCCTCTTGCCGACGCGGCACTGGAGCATCCAGAGGCGTCCCTCCTGGATGGTGAACTCGATGTCCTGCATGTCCTTGTAGTGCTTCTCAAGGTTGCGGCGGATCTTATCGAGCTGTTTGTACACTCCCGGCATTGAAGTCTCAAGCGACGGCAGGTCGCGGTTCTGCTCCGACTTCGTTTCCTCGTTGAGGGGATTCGGCGTCCGGATGCCCGCGACGACGTCCTCTCCCTGGGCGTTGACCAGCCACTCGCCGTAGAAGTGGGGATCGCCGTTCGCCGGGTTGCGCGAGAACGCAACACCGGTCGCGGAAGTGTAGCCCATGTTCCCGAACACCATCGCCTGCACGCTCACCGCGGTTCCCCAGCCGTCCGGGATCCCCTCGATGCGGCGGTACGACACGGCACGCTTTCCGTTCCAGCTCTTGAAGACTGCACCGATGGCGCCCCAGAGCTGCTCCTCGGGATCATCCGGGAACTCCTTCCCGATGACCTCGCGCACCCTGATCTTGAACCGGCCGCAGAGCTCCCTGAGGTCGTCGAGGTTGAGCTCGGTGTCGCTCGCGACACCTTTCGCTTTCTTCATCTCGGTCATCATGCGGTCAAGCTGGAGGCGGATCCCGTGGCCCTCCTCCGGCTCCATTCCCTCGGCCTTCTCCATGACAACATCGGAGTACATCATGATGAGGCGGCGGTAGGCGTCGTACACGAAGCGCTCGTTCTTAGTTTTTGCGATGAGCCCCGGGATCGTCGCTGAGCAGAGTCCGACGTTGAGGACGGTTTCCATCATTCCAGGCATCGATTTGCGTGCGCCGGAGCGGCAGGAAACGAGGAGCGGGTTCACGGGGTCGCCAAACTTCATCCCCATGATCTTCTCGACCTTCGCAAGCGCCGACTTCACTTCCGGAGCGAGTGCATTGGGGTACTTCCCGCCAAGGTTGAAATACTCGGTGCAGCACTCGGTGCTGATCGTGAATCCTGCCGGCACGGGAATCTTCAGCCGGCACATCTCGGCGAGGTTCGCCCCCTTCCCGCCCAGCAGCTCCTTCATCTCGGCGGTCCCGTCTGCCTTCCCTGCTCCGAAGAAGTAGACGTACTTCTTCTTCTTCGCCTGCCGTCCACTGTTCAGCTTCGCCATATGATAGTACCTCCTGACCTCGTTGTGATCATCATTGATGTGAATTGACGAGAGTTCGGCGCGCGGCATCGCACAACCACGTGCGGATGTTGAAAGAAAACCTGCTCGACAGATCCCCCATGCGCTCGGGATGCCACTGGACGAAAAGGAACAGCCGGCCGTCCGCCGGCTCAAGCGCCTCCACGACGCCGTCGGGCGACTTCGCCGCGACAAAGAGCGACTCGGGCACGATCGCGGCGGCCTGGTGATGCGAGCTGTTTACCCGGCCCGACCTCACCTCGAGGATCGATTCAAGCATCGAACCCTCTTCCACGGTCACGTCGTGCTCACGGTCCCGTCCCGGCTCGTACTTCCTGTGGTTCTCGTACCCCGCCCGCTCAAGGTCGAGGATGAGCGTTCCTCCGAACGCCACGTTCGCCATCTGGAGGCCGCGGCAGATCCCGAGCATCGGCAGGAAACGTTCACGCGCCTCGTTGATGAGACCGATCTCAAACTCATCACGCGCTTCGCTCACATCCTTCGGGTCCAGCTCAACGATGCGGCTCGATTCTCCGTAAAAACGGGGATGAACATCCCCCCCTCCCGTAAGCACGAGGGCATTGCATGCATCGAGTTCACCCGCGTTCCCCTCCTCAACGGAAAGCTTCAGGACCTCAACCCCTCCCGCCTCCGGCGGGGCTGTGGCGGGTCGTGGACCCACCCCGGCAATCCACGCCGCATACCGTTCAAACGACGAGCATGCTGTCACACCGATCCGAAGCATATATTCACCCGGCCTTCCTCTTATGCACTCTTTTCATTTCGCATCCACCTTGGGCGAAGCGACACGGTCCACCGCTTCGTAAAAGAGATCTGCATTCTCAATAATTGAGATCTCGACTTCAAGCACGCCGATGCCGCCGGTACCGATGCTCGCCGCAAACATGGCACGGAACGGCTCTATCCGCACCCAGTCCTTGCCTGTCGTGACTAGCATCTCGGCTTCTCCTGAACGGACCGGCGCGAAAGCCTCAGCAAGATCACGCTCCTTGTAGCTGGCGTGATCGGGGTGTGCGAAGAATTTTACGACCTCGGCACCAAGCGAAGCAAGCGACCGGCGGAACGAAGCCGGGTCCCCGATGCCGCAGATGGCAGCGACCCGCTTTCCTCCAAGCCACGAGGAGTGGTGCCGTTCGCCGCTGAGCGGATGCCGGATTGAGACCGGACGGTGGACAGCCCGCACGACCGGGGCCGAAGAGTACCGCGACAGCGTTCGCCGGTTCTTCGCAAAAAGATCATCGTCGTCGGCCTTCGTAAGAACAACGATGTC
>PEWR01000041.1:0-3358 GCA_002779395.1 Ignavibacteriales bacterium CG07_land_8_20_14_0_80_59_12 | reverse complement strand
CGTCGAGGAGAAGGACATCAGCGCCGAGTTTCCCGGCGGCAATCCGTCCCGACCGCCTGCGGTCGCCGTCCACAACGACCCTCACCTCCGGGAGCGCCTGTGCGAGCTCCAACGGCTCATCCCCCACCTTCTCTACCTGCATCTCCGTTCCACTCTCAAGCACAACGGTCTCGTCCGACACCCTCCCGTAACCGCGTGTGAGGACGACGACGCGCCAGCCGCTTTCAATGAGACGACGGGCAACATGCCTCACCATCGGCGACTTTCCGGTCCCCCCTGTCGTCACATTCCCGATGGAGATCACCGGGACCGGCAGAGGTTCCGCGCGGAGAATACCCCGGTCGTAGAGAAAGTTTCTCACACCCACCGCAATCCCGTACGGCAGCGTGAGGGGTGCGAGGATCCAGCTCAGAGCGCCGCCATTCACGACGCAGCCGCCATTTCGCGCGCCTTCGAATCAAGGTCCACAAGCATCGCCTCAATCCGTCTCCGTTCCGAGTCAAGCGACTCTCCGTTGAGCGAGGTGTCGACCGTAATCGGGTCACTGTAGAGGAGGACGCCTCGTGAGAACGGCCTCGGTATTTCAAACCCGTCCCAGCTTCGAAGCACGATGGGGTGCCGAAATCGTGCGGCACAGAGGAGAAGCGGCGTTGCAGTCTTCTGCGCCACCCGGACGGCTCCCATCTTCATCTCGAGCCGTGGACCTCGCGGCCCGTCCGGCGTGACCGCAAGTGAATGGCCGCCCAGGACCGCCTCCGTCATCAGGTCCATCGCCTCGCCTCCGCCGCGCGAGCTCGAGCCGCGGATGACTTCGTATCGCCAGTGCTTTAGCGTGGAGGCGAGTATCTCGCCGTCTTTGCTGCGGCTTACAAGCGCGGCGATCCGCTGCGACCGGTGCACATACCAGGCAAAGAACATCGAGCCGTGCCAGAATGCAATGACGTATCTGGTCCCGCTCTTTCCCGCGCCGGCGGCGGGAGGAGCGTTGACGACCGTGACACGGAGCGTCCGGCAAAGGACCCACCCTGCAATCCAGAGTACCTTCGCGCCTAACCATTGGAAAAACCGCTTCACTGCGCTCCCACTCCCGGCTGCTTTGAGCGCAGAGCACGGGCACTTTCGATCAACCGCTCGAGTCCGTCCGCAACACGCGAGGAGGCGCCGGCGGAGCCGAGGTTTTCTCTCAGTCCAGCGAGAGCGTCGATCATCATGGACCGCCGCTCCGAGTCCATGAGGAGGGACTCGACCTCGCGCGCGATCCTCCTCGGCGTGCAGTCCCGCTGAATGAGTTCAGGGACAATACGCCGCCCCGCCGCGATGTTCGCGAGTCCGATATACGGAATTCTCACGAACATACGGCCGAGGAGATACGTCACGCCCGAGGTACGGTACACGATGACCATCGGCGTCCGATGGAGCGCCGCTTCAAGAGTCCCGGTCCCGGACTTCACCACAGCGCATCCTCCGGTTGTCCGGGCGGCGGCTGCGACGGCGCGCAGCAGCTCGTGTGTCTCACCCGTCAGTACGCGCACGCCCTCGCCGCAACCCAGATCCCGGTAAAGTGACGCCGGTATTGTCGGCGACGATGCCACAGCGACGGCGATCTCCGCGTTCAACCGGACATGCCGCAGCGCCTCGAGCATGAGGGGGAGCATCCGACGCACTTCCTGGAGCCGGCTTCCCGGAAGGAGCGCGACGAGCGGGGCGACCTGCTTCAATCCGTGCCGCTCCCTGAACAGGCGGTCCCCGTCCGCTGTTATCGGTTCATCGAGATGATCGATCTCCTCGAGGAGAGGATGACCGACAAATTCAGCCGCCATCCCTGCCGACTCATAGATCGGGACCTCAAACGGGAGGATGAGGAACATCCGGTCGATGACATCCCGCATCTTCGCGACTCTCCCGCTTCCCCATGCCCACACCTGGGGGCTGACATAGTAGCCGACCGGCACACCCCGCCTTTTCAATTCGCGGGCAAACCGGAGGTTGAACCCGGGGTAGTCGATGAGGAGCGCGGCCTGCGGCTTCCTCGCATCGACGCTTCGAAGGAGCTCACGCCGGACCTCAGCGATGAACGGGAGGTGCCGCGCGACCTCGACAACTCCCATGAAGGCAAGCTCGCTTACCGGGTAGAGAATCTCCATTCCCGCGTCGCGCATTCGGTCGCCACCGATGCCGAATACCTCGGCGCGGGGGTTTCGCCGGAGGATTTCACGGATCACTTCCGCGCCATGGGCATCGCCGGACGCCTCGCCCGCGACCATGAGAAGCCGCTCGATCTTCACCTCACATACCAGAGAATGAGGATTACTCCGACCACGAGCGCGAGCGCCTGAAGCGTTCTTCCTTCCGATGCGAGTCCGCGCTTCGGGCTGAATGTCACCGTGGAGTTGGGCGCTGGCCCGGCACCGGCGAGCCTCGGCAGGAACCGGGGCACGCGGTTCATGTACGCGATATACTCCGCGCCGAATTTCTGTTTCAGAAACTCCTCCTCGAGCGAGACGATCAGTGCATACTGAAACACGAACCACACAACGACGACGAGCGCTATCCACGGGAGCCACGCATTCGCCATGATGCTGAGCCCGAGGTAGATGAGAATGTTCCCGAGGTAGAGCGGGTTTCGGACGCGGCTGAAAGGACCGTTCGTCACTAGGCGTGTCGCGCCAATTTTGGTTGTGCGCGTCTCCGATCCGGCGTAGGAGACTCCAAGGAAACGGAGAAGCTCGCCAGCCATAGAGACGGCGAGCCCCGCCGCGACGCTCCACACGGCGGGTCGTGCAAGGATTACCATCGCCACGAGGAACGGGATCGGGGTGTAGCTTCTGTTCTTGAAGAGTACGCTGCGAAGATCCATTTCTATCCTTGCCGGAACACCGCGCGCCGGCTCAGCTCCGCCTGGCGGCGTCTCCGGAGTCGTTTCCGCGCGACGATTCTCTCGAGCTGCTCCACGACATCGTGGAGCGTCGTGAACTGGTGGTACGGGATGCGCTCGCGCGTGCAGTAGCGGGCGAGGTCGCGCTTTGCGAAGATGATGTCGGCGTGGCGCGCCGCACACCAGTCAGACTTCCCGTCACCGATGTAGACAATAACGTCCTCCTCGCCGGAGCCCGTCAGGAGATGGTTCCGCTTGCAGTTCGCGCAGTATGTGCACTCTTCGTCGGAGTAGGGGAACGTGATGCGGAACCGCCGGTCGTCCGTGAACTCAAGGTGGTTCGAGAAGAACCGGACACCCGTGACACCTGCATTCCGGAATATCCGCGCGATGTAGCAATCGAGCCCGTCGCTGACGACGGTCAGCTCGATCCCGTGTCCCCGGCAAAATGTCAGGAGCGCCTCGAAGCCGGGATCGAGGGAC
>PEWR01000140.1 GCA_002779395.1 Ignavibacteriales bacterium CG07_land_8_20_14_0_80_59_12 | reverse complement strand
TCCGTCGGAACTGAAGAGCGAAGGATGAGAAGAACCGCAAGCGCTCCGAACAGAAAGCCCGCCGCCGCAATGATAAATGTACGTACCATGATTTCTCCTTCCCCCCTCTTGGTGATTCAACCAGTCGGATTCGAGGAGGGAATGACATTCCCTTCGCCCTCGGGGCGAATGAAATGTCATTCCCTCATTTCATCCACTTCGTCGACGTTCAACGTCTTGAAGTTCTGGTAGATGTTCAGGACGATAGCCAGTGCGACCGCCGCTTCGGCCGCCGCGAGGATGATGACGAACACCGCGGCAGCCTGGCCGGCCATGTTCAGACCGCCGAACTTCGAGAACGCTATGAAATTGATGTTCGCCGAGTTCAGAACAAGCTCAATGCCCATGAGGACCATGATGGCGTTCCTGCGCGTCACGATGCCGAAGACGCCAAGGCCGAAGAGGATGGCGCTCACGAAGAGATAATGGAAAAGCGTGATGTGCATGGTTAGCGTCCTCCTTCCGTCCCCCGTTCGTGCCGGGCAATCATGGCCGCGCCGATTAGCGCCACAAGGAGAAGAATCGAGGCGATCTCGAACGGGAGCAGGTAATCGGTCATGAAGAGAGTCCCGAGCGCTTTCGTTGTCGGCCCTTCCCTCGCCGGCGCCGTGTGCCACTCGGTGAACCAGAAGATGCCGGCAATCGTCCCGGAGAGAACGGCCACGATGACCGCCGCCGGGACAGTCTGCAAAGTCCCTGTCTTGATCTCGACACTCACCACGTTCGTCGTCAGCATCACGCCGAAAAGGATCAGGATGAGAATCCCTCCGACGTAGATAAGTACCTGCGTCACTGCAAGAAAGTCCGCGTTGAGCAGGACGTACAGTCCGGCGACCCCGAAGAAGGTGAAGAGGAGCGAGAATGCTGACCTGATGATGCTCCTCGAGAAGACGACGATGAACGCCGACACGACGACGATCAGCGCGAAGACGACAAAGATGATGTCAACGAAATCCATGAATGATAGGTCCTCAGCTCCCTGTTGAAGGTGTCCGCCCGGCAAGATCGGAGGGCACAACCGGTGCAGGCGCGGGGGCAGCCGCCTTCGCAGCTGCGGCAGCGGCCTTCCTGGCAGCCTCTTCCTTTGCCCACTCATCCGCCTTGCGTTTCTTCTCGGCAACTTCCTCCACCGTCATCGCACTGAAGCTGTAGAGGAGGCTCTTTCTGTCGTACTCCGAATACTCAAAGACATCGGTCATCCAGATGCACTCCGTCGGACACGGCGGTACGCAAAGTCCGCAGAAGCAGCACTTCGCGATGTCGATATCGAACTTCGTGACCCAGAGGCGCTTCTTATTCCCGCCGGACGTCGTCCCGAGGTCCTCACCGGGAAGAGCCTTCAGCGTCTCGATGGAGATGCAGTCGACCGGACAGGCATTCGAGCACTGATCGCAGCCGATGCAGTCGTCGATCTCAACGTACAGGCGGTTCCGGGCGCGCTCCGGGATTGGGCGCCGCTGCTTCGGATACTGGATCGTCACCGCGGGCACGAACAGGTGCCGCCAGGTGATACTCATCCCGACGAGCACGGTCCAGATACTCTGGTATATGTTGCGGAAATAGTCCCTCACTTCAACACCTCAGACTCACTGTGCAATCATCATCCATAGGCCGACAAATATTATGTTGACGAACGCAAACGGCATGAGCACCTTCCAGTTCACGTACATGAGCTGGTCGACTCTGAGGCGCGGGAGCGTCCATCGGAGCCACATCTGGAGGAAGATGAACCCCATACCCTTCGAGAGGAACCAGAACACCCCCCACGCCGGACCGGAGAGGAACGTGCCGAACGGGCTCTGCCAGCCGCCGAAAAAGAGGGTCACTGCCACGGCGGAGACCGCGAACATGTTCGCATACTCGGCGAGGTAGAACATCGCGAATCGCATCCCCGAGTATTCGGTGTGGTACCCGGCGACGAGCTCGGACTCGGCCTCGGGGATGTCGAACGGCGTGCGGTTCACTTCGGCGAGGGAGCAGAGGAAGTAGATGAGGAAAGCGATAAAGAGGAACGGGAACTTGCCGAAGACAAACCAGTTCCAGAACCATCCCTCCTGCGCCCTGACGATGTCCTGCAGGCTCAAGGAGCCCACCACCATCACAACGGCGAGGATCGCGAGCGTCCCGGGGATTTCATAGCTCACGATCTGCGCCGCCGAGCGCATTGCGCCGAAGAGGGACCACTTATTGTTCGACGACCACGCCCCCATGAGGATTCCCACAACCACCAGGGAGGAGACCGCAACGAAGTAGAAGATGCCGACATTGATCTCGCTTCCGACGTATGCGCTCGTGAACGGGATCACCGCGTACGCGGCGTAGCTCCCGACGAAAACGACGTACGGCGCAAGCATAAAGAGACCGTGCTTCGACTTTGCGGGGATGAGGTCTTCCTTGAGGAGAAGCTTCACGAGGTCCGCGATCGACTGCGACCATCCATGCCATCCGCCGGTGCGCATCGGCCCGAGCCGGTCCTGCATGTGCGCGGAGACCTTCCGCTCGAACCAGATCGCGAAGAGGGCATACGGCAGGATCCAGAGGAGCGGCGCGAGTGCCATGAGCGCGGCGAACACATACGGGTTGTTTAGAATTGCCTGAATACTCTCCATGCCAGCTTCCTTCGGATGACGGCGGGGTTAGCGGTCCACCTCGCCAAGCACGATGTCGATGCTGCCAAGATTCGCAATGAGGTCCGCGACCATGACGCCGCGCGAAAACTCCGGCAGCGCCCCGAGGTTGCAGAATGACGGTGCACGCGCCTTCACCCTGAAGGGCGTGGCCGAGCCGTCGCTGATGACGTAGAAGCCAAGCTCTCCTTTCGGCGACTCGGTCCGGACGTAAACCTCGCCCGGGTCCGGACGGATGCGCTTCGGGATGGCGGCTTTCACGTCTCCCTCAGGGAGCGTGTCAAGAGCCTGAGCGATGATCTTCAGGCTCTCCTCCATTTCCCGCATGCGGAGCATGTACCGGTTCCAGCAATCACCGATCACGCCGACGTCGTCGGTGCCGACCGGGATGTCAAACTGAAACCTGTCGTAGAGCGAGTACGTGTCGTTCTTCCTGAGGTCCCACTTCACTCCGGATGCCCGGAGGATCGGTCCGGTGACACCCCAGTTAATGGCGACATCGGCCGGGAGAATCCCCACGCGAGCAGTACGCTCAATGAAGATCTTGTTGTACGAGAGAAGGCCGTTGAGCTCCTTGATGGTCGGGCGAAACTCCTTGATGAACTGCCGCGCCTCCTCCGCGAACCCCTTGTGGAGGTCGTGCGAGAGACCGCCGACCCGCATGTAATTGTAGAGGAGCCGCGCACCGCACGTCTTTTCGAACAGGTCGAGTATCTTCTCGCGGTCACGGAAGCAGAAGAGGAACGGTGTCGTCGCACCGATATCATTCCCGTACGTCCCGATCGCAACAAGGTGGCTCGCGATGCGGTTCAGCTCCGCCATGATGACGCGGATGTACGCCACACGCTCCGGCACTTCGATCTTGAGGAGCTTCTCGATGGCGAGGACCCACGGGAAATTGTTGTTCATCGACGTGAGGTAGTCCATCCGGTCGGTGTACGGGACCACCTGCTGGTAGTTCGTCATCGCCTCGCAGTGCTTCTCGAAGCAGCGGTGGAGGTACCCGATGTGCGGGACCACATCCTCAACGATCTCGCCGTTGAGGGTCAACGCGAGCCGGAGGACGCCGTGCGTCGAGGGGTGCTGCGGTCCCATGTTGATGACCATATCTTCGGTACGGATTTCAGACATTCTATGCTCGTGCAGTGATGGCTGCCCTGGGCGGGCTGGTGTTCCAGGGGAATCAGTACGGGACCTTCATTCCGTTGTAGAACTCCGGCACCTTGTAGTCCTTCCTCAAAGGGTGACCCTCCCAGTCGTCTGGGAGAAGGATCCTGCGGAGGTCAGGGTGGCCGTCGAACACGACTCCAATAAGGTCGTACGCTTCGCGCTCGTGCCAGTTCGCCGTCTTCCAGACCGACTCGACGGACGGGACGTGCGGGTTGTCCTTCGGGACGCGCACTTTGAGGACGATCTTGTGTCCAAGCGACATCGAGTCGACGTGGTACACCACTCCGAGCGTGCCGTCGTTGTAATCCGCGCCGCTCAGGCACATGAGCGAGCCGAACTGCAGCCGTTCGTCGCCGCGCAGGAACAGCGCGACGTCGAGTATGCGCTGAGCCGTTAGAACGATAAAGGGATCGACGGCGTCTCCTTTGAATTCCAGGATGGCGTCTCCGAACTGCGCCCCCACTATCTCATGAATTTCCGATGCCTGCATGTCTTCTCGTCCTTATACGAGCTCACCAACGAGCTTCGGCTGCGGGCGCTGTGCCAGCGATTCATTCCGGATCTTCTCCTGGAGCTTCATGATCCCCTCGAGGAGGGCCTCGGGCCGCGGCGGGCAGCCGGGGATGTAGACGTCGACCGGGATGACCCGATCCACCCCTTTCAGGACGTGGTATCCGTGCTCCCAGTACGGTCCGCCGCAGTTTGAACAGCTCCCCATGGAGATAACATAGCGCGGCTCGGGCATCTGGTCATAGAGCCGTTTCACGCGAGTGGCCATCTTGAGCGTCACGGTCCCTGCGACGAGCATGAGATCGGACTGCCGCGGCGACGGGCGCATGAACATCCCGAAGCGGTCGAGATCGTAGTGGGAGGCCGCCGTCGCCATCATCTCGATGGCGCAGCAGGCGAGGCCGAAGCTCATCGGCCAGAGGGAGGAAAGACGAGCCCAGTTGAGGAGGCTGTCGACCGAGGTGATAATGATGTTGCTGTGCTCGAACTGCTTGTCAAGAAGCCCCATTGAGAACCCTCGTGAGAATCAAACCGTAACCTCTTCCCGCGCGCCGACAGCGGTGTGCGCCACCGGCTGCGGCCGCTCGAGATGCGGAAGACGCGGCTGCGGCTTGTCCCACTCAAGGTCCCCTTTGACCCACACGTACGCCAGACCGACAAGAAGAATGCCGATGAACACCATCATTTCAAGAAACGCGAACCAACCAAGCTGCGCGAACACAGTCGCCCACGGGAAGAGAAACACCACTTCAACATCGAAGATGAGGAAAATGAGCGCAACAACGTAGAACCGTATGTTGAACTTCACCCACGGCTCGCCGATCGGCTCCTCGCCGCATTCGTAGGGCCGGTTTTTCGCCTCATAGGGATGATGAGGCCGGATCAACCGCGCGAGAAGGAGGACAACACCGACGAACAAAACTCCGACGAGAAAGAAGGCGAGCACTCGTCCAAAATCCGTAAGCATTCTTCTGTCTCCAACGCATACATCGTGGAACCGCCGCGCCGCACTTCATGCTCCCGAAAGGGAACAATTGACTTAGAATATAGGACAACGCCCGTATTTTGTCAAGCAATGCCGTTCTCACTCAGAGCGGAATATTCCCGTGCTTTTTCTTTGGATTCGTATCGACTTTCATTTCGAGCATTTTGAGGGCTGCAATGAGGCGTGGACGCGTTACACTCGGCTCGATGACCTCATCAATGAAACC
>PEWR01000005.1 GCA_002779395.1 Ignavibacteriales bacterium CG07_land_8_20_14_0_80_59_12 | reverse complement strand
TTTGTCCGCGGGACGGCGAGAGCATCGTCGACGTTCGTCTTGATTCGCACAGGTGGTGTCGCCTGTTTTTCCTGGCTGAAGAGGGGCGGCCTGCCGAGGGCAAGTCCAAGCCCTGCGGCGGATGAGACCGCACCACTCAGCCTGAGAAACTCACGCCTGTTGACCTGAGAGAGTGATTCCATGGACCGATAGCCGGATTTCGACATGCTCTGTCCTTTCAGATAGAAGGGCAAGCCGGAGTGACTTCTTCTCCGACTAACCGAAGAGCACCTTCACGATAAAGAGTGCACCGAGCGCGCCAGCGATGTCAGCGATGATTCCCGCGAGGACGGCGTGGCGTGTGTTCTTCACGGCAACCGCACCGAAGTAAACGGCAAGCACGTAGAATGTCGTCTCGCTGCTGCCGTACATTGTCGAGACAAGGATGCCGATGAACGAATCGGGGCCGTGGACTTTCATGATGTCGGTCATGATGCCGATCGAACCGCTGCCGGAGAGCGGACGCATGAGCGCCATCGGGAGCGCCTCTCCCGGCATGCCGATGAGCCTGGTGACGGGATCGAGCACGGCGACGAGCAGATCCATGGCGCCGCTGGCGCGAAAGATGCCGATAGCAACGAGCATAGCGACAAGGTACGGAATGATTCGGACGGCTGTATTGAACCCTTCCTTCGCCCCTTCGACGAAGGTCTCGTAGACCCTCACTTTCTTGAAGATTCCGTAGAGGACGAAGCTGCCGATGATGAAGGGGATTGCGAAGACGGCAACGAGGTTGATGACGGTCTTGAGAATCTCACCCATGGCCCTACGCCCCCTTCTGGTCTGTCGATCCGGAGTCTTTCGGCGGGTCGAGCTCGAGCGCGCGCCGGTAAACGGGGAGTTTCTCCAGCAGCTTCGCCGCCGTGATACCGGCGACGGTCGCACAGGCCGCACCGATGATGGAAGTCCCGACGATGACAGTCGGACTCGCAGAACCGAGAGAGACACGGATAGCGATCGCCGTTGCAGGGATGAATGTGAGTCCGGCCGTGTTGATCGCAAGGAACGTCACCATCGCGTTCGTCGCGACGCCCTTCTTCTGGTTGAGCGTGTCAAGATCCTCCATCGCCTTGAGGCCGAGCGGTGTGGCTGCGTTGCTGAGGCCGAGCATGTTTGCGGAGATATTCATGATCATCGCGCCGATGGCGGGGTGATCAGAGGGAACATCGGGGAAGAGCCGACGTGTGAGCGGCGTCACGAGCTTCGTGATGAACCTGATGATCCCCGCCTCCTCTGCGATCTTCATAATCCCGATCCACAACGCCATGATTCCGATGAGTCCGAGGGAGATCGTGACTGCGGTGCCGGCGTAGTCGACAGCCGCCTGCGTGATTTTTCGCATCTTAACAAATGAGACGGGCGAAAGGGTAAAGGAGGCGAGCGACACGCCCGCCGGGCCAATGCGAAACGATTTCAAGAGTCCTGTGAGCGTGGTCTTGGTCCCTGCCGCCTGCGCCATGTCGCGCCAGAACTGCGGCGTCGCGTCGTTGAGGGTAATGATCAACGTGTTCTGGCTCGAGGGACTGCCCGCGCTCCCGCCGGAGATGGAAAGGGCCACGGGCTGGAGGAAGAGCGACGTGTCCGCGGACTTGAGGCGATAGAATTCGGAAAAGCGTCTGCCGGAGATCTTGAGCATCCCCTGGTACTTCCCCGGGGGAAGAACACCGTCGGGAGACACGGCGGACGCCGCGCTGCCCGCCAGTGACATGACCGCGATCTCCGCCGTCAGCTCCTGGCCGTTTTGATATGTATTCACAACTTCGTCGCGAATATCGTATCCGACCCCGACAAGGATGGCGATGACGATGAGTCCAAGCCAGATGTAGTTCAGCATGAAGGCAGCTCCTCATTTGTGACCATGATGTCCGAACATCTCAAGCACTGTTCCCTTTCTCCTGCAGGGGAAAGGAAGACGTTCTCACTTCACTTCTGCCTCAAACCTCAGCCGCTGTCCGTCGAATGTTTGGAAGAACAGCCGTTCGGACTTCGCAGCCTCTGATATACTCGCTGGAGACAAGCGCATAGAACGCGGCAGGAGCGGAAGGACAACCGAGCCCGAGGTGTCGGGGACGAGGGTGAGCGACATGTTCATGAGAACAGGAACTTGCGGAGCAGGTTTGCCATCTTCGCTCATGAGCATTCCGCCCGGCAGAACATCCGGCGGGCGATAGCCGGCGCTCTTCAACAGGCCGAGGAAGATCCCCCATGCACAGTGGCTCACACGGTATTCGAACGGCTCGTACCAGCCGCCAGCGGGGGAGGGAAGCTCGATGGAGATTGTCCCGATCGACACGTCGTAATAGAACTGGCCGTGCTTCGGCACGACACCCGTCGTGTCGAGGCCGACAAACCGGGACAGCTCCGTCAATATGCTGCGTGCCACCCGCTCATTCGGGATGCTCGGATAGATGGAGCATGAAGCGGACCTCGTTCCAAGCGACGCGTCGATCCGGAGATAGAAGCCGCGTCTGAAGCGGCGGGAGAAGGCCGTCCGCTGCGCTTCCGGAATCGTAGTGTCGACGTTCCTGAGGAGATAAACGTCGGCGCCGGCCGCGCGGAGGAGATGCTCGAGCGCCCTGCCGACCGCGAGGTTCAGATCCGCAGCGCTGAGTTCTCCTTCGACATCGCCCCGCTCTGTGCCCCCGTACCGAGGATCGAGGAGAAACGTCTTCCCGAAGAGGACGCTGTCGGCGACCGATTCCAGCGACACGTCGTGGATGGTCGTCCCGTGCTCAAGACGGACCTTTGCCCTCACACCGAAGAAACCATCTTTCGCGAACGTCATCTCCGACTCCGGAGGGAGGTTCCCGGCGAAGACGTACCTCCCGTCAGCGCGCGACGTGACTGCTTCAGGGAGGCCGAAGAGCGCTACCTTCCCGGACCCGATAGCGACCGTCACATCGGCAATCGGCTTTCCGGCCGACAGATCGCGGATGATTCCGGTGACATACGGCGGCGCTTCCATCGAGAAGGTTACCTTCGCAGTCGTTGTGACCTCAGCGGCGGACGAAGACGGGACCTTCTGGACCGCCGTGGCGCGGATGTCGACAACTTTCTCCTTCGTGCCCGCAGGAAGCTCGTCGGACTTCAGGTACGCCACCGCAGTGCCGTTGAGCGTTCGCGCCTCCGGCTGCATGTTCCCGCCGGATGTGGTAAACCTTACGATGGTTCCGTCCACCGCAGGAAGTCCCTTTCCATCAAACAGGTTTGCCTCGATGACTGCGATCGATTTGCCGTCGGCTGGAATGACCGGTGGGTAGACCGAGAGCGCCAGGCTGTCCACGAGCGGCGCGACTTCAAACGTGAGGCCATACGGGAACGACGAGTTTCCATTCACATTTTTGACACTCGCGGTGAGGACGTGAACTCCCGGTGTTAACGGCCGGCGAGGCCGCACCGTGACCTCCAAGAGCCTCCTGCCGGTCTTTGATCTTGCCGGCTTGCCGTCAATCGCAACCGTTAACGATTTCCAGTCGATACCGCGAAGGTCCTTGACGGAGAACTTGACTGCTGGAGAAGGGTCGGCAAACAGAGTGTCCGCCGAGGGCTCGATGCGCGGGACGCCTGCCTTGAGGTACTTCCCCAGCCCGCGAAAAATCCCCCATGCCTCGATGTCGTTGAATTCGTCCCTGCCGAGGCGTTTCTCCTCGTACTCACTCGAGAAGAAGGATCCCTCGATGAGCACGGCCGGTATGGCGGCGCCCCGCAGAACGGCAAAGCCGCTGTTCGGATAGACGGCGTAATCCGACCAGGTGCCGTCGAACGACGCAAGGCCACCGGGGTTCCCCATCACATAGGCAAGGTCGCGCTGAATGTACTTCGCAATGTCATGGTTGCACTCGTGATACGACGAGTCGCCCGCTACGGCGTGGTACCAGACCGACGTGAAGTTTGTGGATGGATCCTGAGAGGAACCGATTGCATTATGATGGACCGAGATGAAGATGTCGGCGCCGCTCGCGTTCGACAGTCGCGCGCGGTCCGAGAGCTCGACCGTCGAGTCTTTGTCGCGTGAGATGTAGACCGTCGCTCCCGCGGCACGGAGATAGTCGCGGAGGTGAAGCGACGTCCGGAGGTTCATGTCCGCCTCAATCTCCCCGGTTGGGCCGTGGTTGCGCCGGTCCTCCCCGCCGTGTCCGGGGTCAAGGAAGATCTTCCAACCCTCAAAGTAGGGCCGGTAAGCGCGGATGGTCGAATCGCGGTTCTCTGCAGTCCTCCAGTCAGGCGGCTTCACATAGTAGATGGACGGACCGCAGGAGGAAAGGAATCCTGCCGAAAGAATGCCAAGAATGATAAGAGTACTTCTCGGCGATTGGCTGTTCCGGGAGTGTGCCATGGCGGGGTCGATTCTTGATGAGAGAGAAACGTCTTCTGAATTCTTCGTGAATATACACGAAAACGCCAAGCGATGCAACCGGATTGTGACGCGCTGGGACAGCTTGCAGTCGCTCACGGAAATGCCAGCAGAAGGTCGAGAAGGGGCATTCTTATGCGAACCCTTCCTTCATGCCCTCTCTGAATAGGTGAGGTCAAACATCGTGTCCGTCAGCCACCGTATGAAGGAAAGGTTGTCGCTGAACTGCTTGAAGAGCTCGGTGTCGTCTTTCATGAGTCCGACAATCACCCTGGCCAAGGCATTGTCGTGCTCGATGCGGGCGTTCTGCCGGTCGGAATTCTTCCTGGCATTTTGGTACGGCGTGTCCGCCGCCATCCGGGCTGGGATGTCCTCGGTGATCAAGCGGCGCACCCGGTCGGCATCAGTCCAGGGGATATTGCCGAACTGGTCGTTGAAGGTCTTGAGGATGTTGGACAGCCGGTCCAGCTCCGGCTCCGGCTTGTGCCCCCCGCCGCTCGTCGGCACCGGCTCGATCTCAGCGTTTGCGTCCGGCAGCTGGATCTTCATCGCCGCCTGCTTCTCGACCCGATAGCTGTCCATGTCGATGGCCTCGAGGATGCCTTTCGACAAGTCCTCCTCCCTGGGCGCAGGCAGCTTGGGCGTGAGGAAGTTCAGGAAGATCGAGAGCCTCTCCCACTCGGCATTTGTGTAGGGAAGGATCAACGCCAGAAAGCCGTAGGTACGTGCGAAGGTTTTGGCCTTGCCCTTGAAATCGACCTGCCCGTCCTCGTCGAGCTGTGAGGTGTATACCGCCACGCAGACATCGAGGATCGGGTCGAGCCGGTCGCGCTGGGCACCGCCGAGGCAGAGCTCGACGAGCTTGTCCACGTGCTCCGGCGTGTAGACCTGATACCCGTCGAGCGCCGCCTTCAGGTCGTGCAGCTTGTTGGGGTCGGTCTCCTCGCTGAGAATCGTGGTGCGGTAGTAGTCGCAGAACGACATCTCGATGCCATCGGCGTCGTTCATGAAGTCAAGCACGAACACGTCGTGCTTCTGCGATATCGTTACGCTTGACCCATCGCCACAGCGTTATTGGACACATCCTATTGGACAACAACAGGCCGATTCGGCATCATAGCAGATAGGCCCCCGTGTTTCTGCGGCGCCTTCATCCAATTGTGCAGTAACTTGCTGCACAATTTCGCATCGCCGGTCGGAGAAATCGCTGCAGTCATATCCCCAGCTCCTCGAAGTTCTCCTGAATCTTCGCCGCCAGGTTCGCCGCTTCTTTGTTGAGGTCGACCAGCTCGCCGGCCAGGTCAGCCACGCGAGCGGTGAGCTTGATGAGCCCACGGATCGCGTCGGCGATGGGATCAAATGCCTTGCGGGCGGCGTACTGCGGTTCGTTCTTCTCCGGCAATGCCATGGCACATTTCCTTCGGAAGCCATTCGACGCACCTCTCGGAACTGCCTGGCAAAGTCCGCATGAAAATGCTTGGCGGCACTTGCGTAATTTATGGTTAGTGACAGTCTATGTCAAGTTCTTTGCCCGGGAGAAGTACGTGGAATCGTTCGCGCTCGAGTCATCCGGCAGAAATCGAAGGAAAGGGATGGCTGCCGCTCACAGAAGAAATCGAGAAGCTGAGCGAGGTCTAATCCCGCAGGCGGGCTCCACTTCGCTGGTGGGGGTCCGCCTCCTGCGGACGGACTTCGCTCCCTAGGTGGAGCCCACCTGGAAGGCGGACTCCACCTGCTGCACTACCGTTTTCCAACTTGCCATTGCGTCCCCTCTTCCTTTATATTATATGGGGTTTTGTGAACGCAGGGCACTCAATCCCTTTCTGATCCAACATTCGGCTTCCACAGGAGTCCATTCATGGCTTCAATGAACCTGATCGAATCAATCCGCGCGAAGGCGCGAACCCTCAAGAGAACGATCGTCCTTCCCGATTCACTTGACGAGCGAGCGATCCGCGCCGCTCGAATCATCGTCGACGAAGGAATTGCAGCACCGATCCTCGTCGGTCCGGCTGCCGAGATACAAACGAAGGCCGCGGGGCTCAAGGTCTCTCTCGACGGCATCGGTGTCGTCGACCCAGCTGCTGCGCAGGACTTCGACGACTACGCCGAGACATACTACGAGCTCAGGAAACACAAAGGGATGACGAAGGGGGAAGCGGTCACGATCATGCAGCGACCAATCTTCTTCGGTGCGATGATGATCTACAAGGGGCGTGCGGACGGAAGCGTCGCCGGGTCAATCTCGACAACGGGGGATGTCCTCCGCGCCGGAATCCAGATCATTGGGATGGGAGAAGGACTGAGCGTCGTCTCGAGCTTCTTCCTCATGGTCTTCCCGCAGAAGGTCTACACGTTCGCCGACTGTGCGGTCGTCCCCGACCCGACGCCTGAGCAACTCGCAGACATCGCGATCGCGTCCGCCGACAACCATCGCAAGCTCACGGGCGAGGAGCCGTGCGTCGCAATGCTCTCCTTCTCGACGAAGGGAAGCGCGTCGCATCCGCTCGTGGACAAGGTGATTGAAGCGACGAAAATCGTGAAGTCAAAGCGGTCGGACCTCAAGATAGACGGCGAGATGCAGTTCGACGCGGCAATCGTGCCGGGGGTTGGAGAGAAGAAAGCCCCCGGCAGCCCCGTGGCGGGAAAAGCAAACGTTCTTGTCT
>PEWR01000090.1 GCA_002779395.1 Ignavibacteriales bacterium CG07_land_8_20_14_0_80_59_12 | reverse complement strand
GTTCTCCACCACTCCGAGCACCGGCACATGAAGCTGCCGACAGAATGTGATGGACTTGCGCACGTCCACCGCCGCCACCTTCTGTGGGGTGGTCACGATCACCGCGCCGTCCAATTGGCCGATGAGCTGGCAGACCGAAAGCGGTTCGTCCCCGGTTCCCGGAGGCGAATCGATGATCAGGTAGTCCAGGTCTCCCCAGACCACATCCTTTAGAAACTGTTTGATCACGTGCATTTTCATTGGCCCGCGCCAGATCACGGCGTCGTCCTGGTTCCGCAGCAAAAAGCCCAGGGACATGACCTTCATTTCACCCAGGTCAATGGGGAGCAGTCCTTCCTCGCCTCCATGGATCCTCTCCCGCTCGAGGCCGAGCATGGTCGGAATGCTGGGACCGTGAATATCAGCGTCCAATAGTCCCAGACGCTTTCCCGACAGCATCAACGCCGTGGCGAGGTTCACGGCCACCATGCTCTTGCCAACGCCTCCTTTGCCCGACAGCACGATCACCTTGTGTCGAATGCGGCAGAGCCGCGATTGGAGTTTCCGTCGTTCCTCGAATTCCTCTTCGCTTTCGTCTTTCTTGCGCCTGGCTGCCGAGCAATCCGTCTCTCCGCAGGTGTCGCACGCCATATGCGCGCCGCGGGATTCCTTTGATGACCCCTTCTGACGATTCAGGTAGTTCTCGCACGCCGCTTTCAGGGTGTTGGCAGCCAAGAGGGCGCAGTGCTCAGACTCCGGGGGGAACCCGCCAAGGGCGTCCAGGATATCTTGCTGCCGCAGGGCCGCCGCGTCCTCAACGCGCTTCCCTTCGACCAGGCAGGTCGCCATGCTTCCGCATGCCAGGGAAGAGCCGCATCCATCCGTGATGAACGAGACTTTATCCAATGTGCCGTTTCGCGCGGTTAGCCAGAACTCCATGGTGTCTCCACAGGGTCCGGTGATGCGCGCATAACCGTTAGAGTCCGCCAGGGAGCCATGGTTACGCGGGTTCGCCGCATGGTCATGCGCCACCGCGGAAAGGCCTTTAAGATCGTTGCATTCCATGACTGTTGTTGCCTCTTAAAGACCAAGATGGTCCCAAATGTGTTGAATATCCTCGACGCAGGGGGCTTCGGTCTCCACGACCGCCCGCCCCTGCATCTGCGCCAGGGTGACGGCGCGGTCGTACCGGATGCGACCGGTCACTCGCGCCCCCGCCTGCCGGGCTCTGTTCTCGATTCGCTCAGTCATCTCTGGGTTGAGATCCCACTTGTTCACGCAGACCGCCGCCGGAATGGCGAAGTGCCGCGCCAGCGAGAGAACCCGTTCCAGATCGTGTTCGCCAGATACAGTGGGTTCTGTCACCACGAGCACGAGCGTCGCGCCCGTCACCGAGGCGATCACCGGACAGCCGATGCCAGGTGGGCCATCCGCGAGCACAACGGAACGCCCCTGCTCCTCAGCGATGCGGCGGGCTTCCCGGCGGACCGTGGAAACCAGCTTGCCCGAGTTCTCGGCGGCGACACCCAGCCGGGCATGGATCATCGGACCGCAGCGGGTCTCCGATATCATCCACTCGCCACAGAGGCGCTCCGGGAAATCGATGGCTTGTTCCGGGCAGAACCGGACGCACACGCCGCACCCTTCGCAAGAGACGGGGTCGATGACAAATGTGGCCTCGCCCGCCGCTTTGCCATTCATCCTGACCGCGCCGAACCGGCAATGCGCCAGACACGCGCCGCAACCGATGCAATCCGCCATGCGGATAACGGCTTCATGGCCGCTGCGGAATTCGTGACGCTCGTTGACCCGGGGCGAAAGGATCAGATGCAGGTCTGCGGCGTCAACATCGCAATCGCAGATGACAGGAGAATTGGCAAGCACAGCGAAGGAGGCGGTCACGCTGGTTTTCCCGGTCCCGCCTTTGCCGCTGATAACCACAAGCTCCTTCGTCATTTCGCCCTCGCTACCTCATAGAACATGACGTCGTCTTTTCGAACGGGTATCACCGCTCCCTGCTGGATCAGCACCTGCAACCGTTTGATCACTTCGCTGGTATGAACGCCGAGACCGGCCGAGACTCCTTGGACTGTGCAGGGACGCCTGCCCAGCAGAGCCAGGATGTCAGCGTCCGTGGTCTCAGGTGAGAATGATGTGGGCGATGCGTTCCGTGCGCTTTCGCTGATCACCTCCACCGTCCCGGGAAAGAATTCCTTGAGTTGCTCCATCTGGCCCGCGGAAACCGCAATCGCGAACTCTTCAGCGGGTGGACGAGAGACCGTGTTTAATTGAATCCGTTCGGGTTGGATTCGCTTGGCGAGGGCGGCGATCTTCTCAACCTCAGCGGGTGTTCCCGTAACTCTCGCCAGCAGGAAGACCTCCAGCCACACTGACTTGGAGAAACGTTCGGTGAACTCGGCAAGGCCGTCGACCAGCCTTTCAAACGTGATCTCCCTGTGCGGACGGTTCACATATCGAAACAGGCGCTCATCACCCGCATCCAGTGAGGGAAGGACGAGGTCAGCCTCCATCAGGGCTTCCCGGACTTCGCGCATCCATAACAGCGAGCCGTTGCTGAGAACGGCGACGGGGATATGCGTCAGACTCTTGATTTTACCGATGAGATCTCCAATCCTGGCGTTCAGCGTTGGCTCACCCGATCCTGCGAGGGTTATGTAATCAGGAGCGGATGCGATAGCCAATTTCCTTTTCAGCTCGTCGAGAATCTCGTCCACCGCAACGTATTCTCTCCGTTCGGTGGTCTTGTTTGTGGTATGTCCAAGCTGGCAATAGACACAGTTATACGTGCATGTCTTGAACGGCACGAGGTCGATTCCCAGGGATCGGCCCAATCGCCGTGAGGGGACTGGACCATACACATGGTGAAAGCCGGCTTTATTCATTCGTTGTCCCCGCACGGCGGCTTGCCGCAGTGCTCGTCTAGACCGCAACAGGTTTTGCCGTTCTGTTCCAGGGAACATGCATCTGCGCGACGGTTGACCTGGCTGTGGCCGCCGCCTTCAAGTATGAAACCGGCTCCACCGCTGACCAATCGGTGAACTTGCCCCCGACACTCAGGGCATTCCGCAAGCGGTTCTTCCGTCATTGATTGCCGTCGTTCAAAGCGAAGGCCGCATTCCCTGCATTCGTATTCATAGGTTGGCATCGAACTTCATCCTCCTTGATGTTTCCGAAAGAACGAAGAACTCATGAGCCGAGGAGTACATCATAGTCGGCCCCCAGCATTCTTGACAAGAACAGTCACCTCGTGGTTGTGGCCGGAACGGCGAACCGTGGGCTTGAACCCTTTCCTAGAAAGAAACACCTCCGCCGACTCCAGTGTCATGCCGCTGACGGGATGCTCCCGCCCCTCCTCTCGATGCACCCGGGCGACAAGTTCGAATCCTTCCGGTGAAAAGTCCGCCAGGATCAAAATTCCGGACGGCCTCAGGACCCTGGCCGTTTCTTCAAGCACGGGTGCCGCATCCTCTAAATGGTGCAGGACGGCCACCAGGGTGGCGCAGCCGAAATGATCGTCGGAATAGGGCAAGACGGATGCGTCTCCCCAGATAAAACGAATACGATCCTCCAAGCCTGCCTCTGCGGCCAAGAGGAAGGCCAGAGCTTGTTCATCCGCATCGGGATCCACGGAGATCACCTCTAATCCCTGGCGGGCCAGGGCCATTGCCATGAGTCCCTTGCCCGTGCCGATATCCAGAGCAGGTCCTGAAAGCTGCCCACCCGTCTTGACCACGAAATCCGCCGCCGCAAATCGATCATAGCCCAAGCTCCGGTACTGCTCTGTCCGAGCAAGAAACGCGGCCTTTCCCCGGACCAGATCGTCACGATCTTTCATGGGCATTCCTTTCGTTTTCATCGTTGGAAGGTGGATGCATTCGGAGTGGCAACCCCGGAAGCGTCGTGAAGATCGGTCGATGTCCGCTCCAGGAGGGCCTCCCCGAGCCGCTCAAAGTAAGCGCGGTACTCCGGCAAAGCATCGACGATGAGTTCGCCCCTGGAATAAGCTTCCGCGATCCGCCGGTCATCCGGAATTTCCAAGAGAATCGGAATCCCTTCTTGCCTACAGAACGCATGCACTCGGTCATCGCCGATCCCGACCCGGTTGACGACCACGCCGAACGGGATCCAGAGCTCCCGCACCATATTCACGGCCAGCTTCAAGTCATGCAGGCCGAAGGGCGTCGGCTCGGTGACCAGCACCACTGCGTCCGCGCCTTTGATCGTGGTAATCACCGGGCATGAGGTGCCTGCAGGCGCGTCCAGGATCGCGGGCACACCGTTCCTGCCTGCGCCGGGAAACGAAGCGTCACGGCAGGCAGGTTGCAGGCGCGCTTTCACCGCGCGGATCAGCGGTGGAGCCATGGCCGCGCCGACGTCGAGGTGGCCCTGGACGAGCGTGATATTGTTCGCCTGGGCCGTCTCAACCATGCCGATGCGATGGGGGACCTCCCGGATGGCCTTCTTGGGGCAGACCTTCGCACAGCCGCCGCAGCCGTGACACATCTCGGGGAAGACGAGCGGCTTGGTCTTGAGCGATACGATGGCGTGGTACTGGCAGAAACGGCTGCATTCGCCGCAGGCGTCACAAAGGGATTCATCCACCTGCGGAATCGGGGTGGTGACGATTTCCTCTTCGCGCATCGAGCCCTTGAGAAACAGGTGGTCGTTCGGCTCCTCCACATCGCAGTCCAGAAGCTGTACGTGTGAGCCAAGCATTCTTGCGAGATTCACGGCGACTGTTGTCTTACCGGTTCCGCCCTTCCCTGATGCGACAGCTATTATCATTCTTTCGTTACTACTGTAAAGCACCTATCATGACTGCGGCAGCAAGAATCGCGGTCCAGAGGCCGTTCTTGTCCCCCTCGGCGGTTTGGGTGATCTCGCGGGTCGTCACGATCTCTCCGCCCAATCTGTATTGTTCCTTCCGTTCGTCGTAATCCTTATCCACGTCGAATGGAACACCCACTGTCGAAGCTAGGCCAAGTCCGACCAAGTCCGACATTGACCCGCCTTGGGAGAAAGATACCGGACGTCCTGACAGTCCGGCGAAGCCTGTCACGGGTTCATCGTGTGCAATTGGAGCCTTCAATACATAATAAACACGACACCCGCCGGTTATGGGGCCAAAACCTCTTGGACCTGTTCCATCAAAACTTGGCATGGTTGAGATCTCCAGTTATAATGTTCATTCAATTTGACCGATGCAGCGCAGTTTGTCTATACCCAGTGCCCCTCGACGTCAGCCGACTCAGCAGACTTGAGCGTACCCGCCCTGAACGCATCCAGCGCCGCGGCGACGGTGATGGCGTCGGTGTTGTAGACCTTGACTCCGGCTGCGGAAAGGACACGGAACGCCTTTGGGCCGCAATGCCCTGTGACGAGTGCGCCTGCACCCGAACGGGCGACCGTTTCGGCCGCCTGGATGCCGGCGCCCTGTGCCGCATTCAAGTTCTCTTCATTGTCGATCACCTCGAAGGTGTCCGCGTCCAGGTCATAGACGAGAAACTTCGGGGCGCGTCCGAAACGGCTGTCCAAAGCCACATCCAGCGTTTCACCGGATGTTGTAAAGGCAATTTTCACTTAACCCTCCTTTAGTTGTATGATTTCATTACATTGCGATCCTCATTGATGAGATGACCGGCGATTTCTTGCATTTGCATCGTGTCCCCAAAGGGGAGTCACGGGCCATTAGCATTCCCCTTCTTACTCATAACTTTAACTTTACCCCACCATAAATGATGCGGCCGGTATAAGGTGCATACATAAATGCAGCATTATCCCGGTGCCTCTCCTTTTGAACGTAGTCGAATAGATTTTTTGCACCCACAGAGAGAGTGACACCATTGCTAAAGCTTCTGGCTATTTTAGCATTGACGACAAAGAAATCAGGAGTATGCACGATCTTGCTCCCTTGTTGTTCAATATCCTCGTCTTTGTAGTAATCGATGTACATTCTACCCGTGTAGTCCCAGTTTAGCGCCAAATCCCAGTTTCCCGGGGTATAGGTTAGCCCGATGCCAGCAGTAATCTTTGGTACGCGAGGAATGTATTTGCTGTCCTCTGCATATTCTGGATGGTTTTCTACCCAATCTTGACGCTCATTTTCATATTGAGCATCGGTATAAGCCAGATTGAGGTCAAAAACAAGGTCTCGTACCAGAAGCGCTGTGGCACCCAGTTCTATCCCCTGAGTATAAGCATCACCGATATTGTCCCATTCATAAGTGTAACCCATTCTTTTAGAGACTTCACTGGCATCAGTAAAGCCAATCTTGTTATGTAGATTAGTGCGAAAGAGATTGGCATTCGCTGTAAACCTCTCGCCTGAGTAATCTGCTCCTAGATTAAAGCTTACTGATTTTTCGGGCTTCAAGCCTGCCGGTTTATTAACCCTTGGCGAGCCACTGCAAAGGTGCAAATCCTCACTAAAGCCGTAAGGAACCCGGAACCCTGTCCCGACACTACCTCGCAAAGTAAATTTGGGAGATGCCTTGAGCCTTACTGCGAATCTGGGACTGAAGGCTTGTTCATCGTAGTCAAGCTTAATCCTCTCTCTGGGAGCAACCTTACCGGAGCCACCGAAATTGTCTTGGGAGTGGTGAATATCGTACCTTGCCCCCAACACCAGCTCCAGGGCATCGCTTATGGCCACTTCGTCCTGAAGATAAGCCCCCAGGTCATCGGCATGCTTTTCACTCTCAGAGGTGTAGGTACCGCCATAATCGGGGTCTGTATCGTCCACAATGACATACCTGCCCGTTTCTTCCAGCTTATTGTGGGAATACTGAACTCCTCCTAATAGACGGTGGCTTGCGAAGGGATGTGAATAGTTGAAATCCACCACATAAAGGTTTTCATCGGCAAGGTAAGGCTGCATTTCGTCTATCGTCGGCAGCGTTCCGTGAATGGCTTCATAGTCGCCCAGAAAGGCATCGTTGGTGGCATTGCGATGATGAAGAGTATAGCCGAAGTTGAGGGTAATTTCATTGCCATAACGAAACCTATTCTTATATCCAATTCCTGTTTCATAGCGAGTCGTTTTAATGTTTTCTGCCGATGGGGCAAAGGGATTTTCCCAGGTCGCTAACTCTCCACCTTGCCGGGATTCATTCAAAGTTCTGCCAGTGAAACTCAACCGGTCATCGCCCAATATATTGTACGCGTTTAACATGAGTCCCAGCGCAAGATTGTCGCTTTTCACTCGATCGGTAAAACCGTCACCGTCTTCATCAATTTCATTAGCGGTATTTTTCTGCGCGGTCACCATCACATCCATAGTCCCGACTTTTCTGGAAGCAGCTAAAGTATAATTATTGGTATTGGCCGTCCCAAAGCTGCAGGCTGCTTCTATGAACGGTTCGGCAGTGGGTTGTTTAGTGATAATATTGATCACTCCAGCAATGGCGGAGCTCCCATAGAGAGCAGAACCAGCGCCCTTGACAACCTCTATCCTTTCAATATTTGCTGTTGGTAGCTGCTGCAAGCCATAGACTCCTGCCAGACCAGAATAGATAGGTTGGCCATCAATCAACACCTGGCAGTGACCGCTTTCCATTCCCTGCATTCTTACAATGGAAAAATTGCAGTAGGAACACTGTTGCTCAACCCTTATTCCCGGCACACCCTCTAAAGCTTCATAGAGATTGGGAGCTGCTTTTTGTTCAATCATACGGGCAGTAATGACTTCGGTGCGCACAGGCGCATCTTTGATGAAGTGGGGAGTTCGGGTGCCGCTGACGACTACCGCTCCGAGTTCAAGGACATTTTCCTTTAGCTCAAAATCAACGGTTACCGTGCCGCCTGCCCGCACCTCTACATTTTTCACTACGGTCATATAGCCCATCATTGATGCCATAAGCTTATATTTACCTCCCGGGACAGCAATGATCACATAACTGCCATCGGGAGCAGTGGCTGCCCCCAGAGTCGTCCCTTCAATAACGACGTTGACACCAATAAGAGGCTCTTTGGTCTTCACATCGATCACTATCCCCTTAATGCTGCCTGTGGTCCCAGCAAAGACCCACACAGGGAGCAAAACAGTTGTCAAAATCGCTACGACGATTGAACTAGAATATCTTCTTCTCAATAATCTAGTGCTCCTTATCGTCTCGTGTGATTTGGTTTTTCTTACGGTGCCTCAAAAGTTAAGCTTGCTTGAAATAGAAGTTCATTACATTTACCCCGCAGGTCGTCAGGGGCGGGCTGTTTCGACTCGGCCTTGAGCAACCACGGCCCATGGTGCAGAATCCGGATCCTGGCCACGCCATCCATCCCCGTGGTAGTGGCATAGGCATAATCCTCTCCGGTAGAAAACCCAGCATAGGTGGCATAGATGGAGGAAAATGGGCAGGGCTTGCCCTCGAACAAAACCTTCACTGCGAGAAAATCCCCCACCCGCAACTGGGCAGGATTTTCCAAGGGGATGATTTCCAGCTTGTGTCCCACCGACTGGCGGTAGGAGCTATCTTGGGGGGCCTCTACCTCAATCAAAGCCTTGGCGTACTCCTCAAAATAGACGCTCACAATGACTCCTGAGATGCCCTCTTTGGACGCTGACCGGTGACGGACCTTTCCTTTTTCCACATACATAGTGTAGAATCCGGGCTTCAGAGCTGCAGCGGTAATGTAAATCCCGGCCTTGCTGAAGGATACCTCCGTGGCCAGAAAGCCGCCGGGATTGGGTTGTAGCGTCCTTCTATTGCCTCCCGGCTCCAGCAAAATGAACTCGGCCAACTTATCTAACGCCAGAAAATCGTCCACTGGATAGCGATGCCCCCAGCCAAAATAGAGCTTGGTCTGGCCCCCGATGCTCGGTCGGTAATCGGTGACATTGAGCCACAAAGTGTGGGCGAAGGAGCTACCGGTCAACGCGGTTACGAGAAGCGCAGTCAATAGTAAGTGCGGGCCAGTTCTGTTACCTCTCGGCATGTCGCTCACCTCCTTTTCTTTCATTCATTAATGAAGCTTTTCGACTCGGTCTTCCAGCTCCCCGGCCAGATATTTTTGCACCGCCAACTGGACTTCTATCTCGTTGGTGACAATCATCTCGATTCCTGCTCCGCGCAGATCCTCCCACGCTCTTCGACCCATCCCTTGACTGATCACGACACGGCGATCCTCCAAACCTTCTGCGATCGATTGATGAGCATCCGGGTCGCCGTGGGCGTGGTAATGTTCTTCGTTTCTCTGATCGCCATGATGTTCACGGAAGTGCCGGGTGAAGGTGTTCTCCCGCATCGAACGCTTGATGATCGTGCCCTCCGCGATCTCGAAGATCGCAAAATAGGGAGTGCGACCGAAGTGTTGCGAAACTGTTCTTCCATCTTCCGTGGCTACTGCAATTTTCATGTGTGGACCCTTTTCTGCTGTGTGTATTCAAATGATGACTACTTGTTGTTGTGTCGCTCCGAAGATCTGATCTCAATCGTTGCGCCCACCCCGATCGCACGGTAGTTTTTGCCATAGGCTTCGCTGAACATCAATCGGGCCGTATCACTGGTGCAATGGCAGGGGGCGACACTGTGGACCCCGAGTTCCCTGAAGCCGTCAACGATCTCGAGAATCTCCTTCCTCGAGGCATGGACAAGGTGGAATCCGCCCATGACCAGGTGCACGGGTTCCTTGCCGAAGACCTCCCTTGCTCGTGCAAGGATCCTCACGATGCCGGGATGCGCGCAGCCGGTGACAATCACAAGACCTCTCGGGGTCCGGATGGCAAGGGGCTGTTCCGGGATCGCACCCCTAAACTCCCCCAGTGTGAAAATTCCGGGCTGAATTTCCGCAAACGAGGTGACAGCAACGGGGGTAGCGCCTGCGGTCTTGATCTCCTCGGAGAAGGACCTCGGGAAAGAGCGGGGAAAATAGACTGGAAGGCGAGGATGTATGCGGAGAATGTCGGATAACCCGCCGGTGTGGTCACCGTGAGGGTGGGAAAGAACCACCAGGTCAATATCCGCCGGGGCGATTGCCAGCTTGCGCATGTTCTCCAGCAGGACAACACCGTCACCACCGGTATCGAAGAGCGCCTTCGTCTTGCCCGCTTCGATGACGCATGCGAACCCCCAGGCAGTTTGCAGGCCGGCGGTCATCGGATTGTTGTCATACACTACTGTGAGACGGACAGCAGAGGAACCTGTCCGTGTTGTGTCGTTTTGATGCGCATTCGCTGTCATGATGGTAACCTTCGTGAAGAGAAAGAACATGCCGCTCACCGCAATAACTGAGCAGAAGAAGGATGCGGCTCTCATCATCGACATGTGAATGATTTTCCGGCTTCTACCCATGCTGGTCGTCCTCGATGGTTACAATGGGGGGCCCGTGATCGATGATGAGCACTCCGTTCAGGTGATCGATTTCGTGCTGGACTACACGGGCCATAAGCCCCCGTGCTTCCCGTTCTATTTCCTTGCCGTTTGCATCGAGACCGTGGACGACGACTGACTGTGCACGCGGGACATCGACCTGAATGTTCGGAAGGCTCAGGCAGCCTTCCCGTAAAAGCTCCTCACGCTCCGGAGCAGAGATCTCGGGGTTGGCAAGCGCGAGCAGTCCCTCGCCGGTATCGGCAATGAACACTCGTTGAGCAATCCCGACCTGCGGTGCGGCCAATCCGATTGCCTGATGCGCGTGCATGAAGGCGGTCATTGCCTCCATCAACGCACGAATCGCACCGTCAACATCTTTAACCGGCAATGTCTTTACGCGCAACATGGAATCAGGGTACAGCCTCAACTCCAATGACTTGTGTATCATGTTCCACCGATTCGTACGCGGTATGTTCGGTTCTTCGGGAATTGTCTTCACGGCTGCGTTGTCCCCATCGCCGAATCTGCGTTCCGTTGCTCTTGCTCGACCCACCATCGGGAAAGGAACGGAAGCAAAGCAATCTGGCAAACGCCGGCAACAAGGCCCGGTACTAATGCTACTTGAAAATACTCCAGAGGATTTGCCGCAACCGCATTCCCCAGGAGGACGGACACGACAAAGACGATTCTGCCAGACACCAAGGAGATTGCAACCGACAGGAAGGGAGTCAACTTGGTTCGTTCACGAAGGAGGCATCACCGTCCACGAGAGCCACCTCGTACTGGCGCTCGAGCAGAACATCTGCGATCAGTACCGCCAGTGAGCTTTTCCCACTGCCCCCTTTTCCACGGACCAGAATCCTCTTTCCGGCGAGCGGTTTCATGATGACAATCCCTCTTCCGATTTTCCCTTCTTCCACAGCTGATGATGATACGACCCTTCACGTAGCAATTTTGTGCCGCATTTCGGGCACAGTTCATCCTGACATGGGACTCCCCGTCGATGGGGGATTTTCTCTCCGCACTTTGTGCAAACACAAAATCCGCCGCTACCCATTTCGTGTCTTCGTCTTTGTGGCATGTTGTTTCTCCTTGGGCTCGTAGAAAGCAACCGGGCCGTTTCGTCCCACTCCGGAAAGACAGACCCCATCGCACAGAAGCCAAGTGCGTTCTTTTGTCTGCCTGCGCTCGAGCCGGAAGTCTCTCGAGATCAATCTCTCAGCCGGTGGAGCTTATCGGCATGGCGCGACTCGTCCGTGGCCTGCCTGCTCCTCCATCTGCATCTTCAGTTCGATGTCGCCGATTTGCTCGGCCAGTTCGGCCAGCTTCTTATAGTGCGCGACGTCGCTCTCCTGCTTTGCCAAATCGTAGTCGATCATCTTTTCCACGTCGATCGGCGGTGGCGTCAGGTCGGGATTCACCTTCGGCGTGCCTCCAAGCATCACGATCTTGTCGACAAGGTACTGGGCATGGCCCATCTCATCGCCGACCTCTCCACGATACATGTTTCGCAAGAGTTGATTCTGGCGACCGCGGATGATGCTCCCCTGGAGCAGGTAACGAATGATTGTTGAAAGCTCCCGATTGAGCGCTTCGTTCAGACCTTCAATAAGAGCTTCCTTCGACATTGCTTTGTCTCCTTCTCAAAGATGAAGTTGCAGTCTACATTATTACCATGATCATTTGGCTAAGAAATCAGTTTCAAGAAACTCGCGTCAGTCCCCACTCGTACTTATTCTTTTTCAGCTTGGGGCCGAAGAAGGTTTTCCATTTGCGCCCGGGTAAGCGGTTTTCCAAATCCGGCGTAATGCAACTTTGGTGTCGCTGCATTTTTCATGGGAACCCACTTGCCGTCTTCGCGTTCGTGATACACCATTTCCCAGGTAACATCCTCCGTTACCGGAATAACTCCCTTCAAGTTTTCAAGCCTTCCATTTTCGAGGCAGGTTAACGTTACTCTTCCATCCTTTGCTTGTTTCACGATCTTTGAGGCGTGACATTCTTTGCATGATCTCCCCTTTCCCATAACGGAATGGCTGTGTTGTGGAGCAAACATGAGAAAGGTCTTTTGATCTTTCAGAAGAAAGGTTTGCATGTTGGCAGACGTCACTTTCCCGTCGAGATTCATCAGAAATATCCAACCCGAGACAGGCATCGCCACCCGCTTCCCCTCTTTGACCAGTGTTTCGAAATGGCAGTTCGTGCAGCTCACAACGTGGCGATCATGACAGGCCTTGCAATCCACTTTGCCCTTGTGTACGGTATGCGACAGACTCGTATGCAGAGTGGTATGACAGTTCTCGCATTTTACATCCATGGCATTGACTTGCTTCATGGAAACATACTCGACACCATTGCCGTGCATTTCACGTGCAGTGTGGCAGTCCATACACATCATTCCCTTTGCAGCATGAACATCAACTTGATTCGCTTCCCGGTCAATCTTGAGAATAGATACCTCTCGCGTATGGCACTCCAGGCACATCTCTTGCTTGCGCGCTGCTTCGGTGGAGTATACCGGAGTTCCTCCAGCTTTTGTCAAATGGCACCGATCACAGCCGGCAACGTGGCAGCTCTGACAGCCCAGTTGTGAATAAGGAATCCCACTGGTCAATTCCAAACCGCCATTGGATTTATCATACCAATACGACATCCCTTTTGCTGTGTAATGGAGACTCCTGTGAAAAACCGTGTCTTGGTGACTGCGATTCTGGGCTTGTGAGCTGGTCAACATACACAGACAGACCAGCAATATCCCCGTTGTTCGACCGATTATGGTCTCTTTCATGGTAGATCTCCGATTTCGTGTGACACTTGTTGTTTAGCGCCGTTCTACCTAAGCGATTGTACTCCAAACTTAGAACTCGACTTGTTGGAACGACCACTGTGCCAGTTTGATTGTATGCATGGTTACTACGGAAGCAAAACCGCCATGGCGACCACGGAGGCCGACCTGCCGTCCTTGTCCCCTTCAGCTGATAGCGTGATGTTGAACGTCTTCAGGATCTTCCCGCTCATCTTGTAGTATTTCTCACGCCCGTCCCAATCAACAGATGGATCGAATTCCACACGGAGCGTCGTCGCGAGCATCGTTGCGGCAAGGTCCTCTGCGTAATCCCCTGAGCGGTCATCCGTCTCGCCAAATGAACGGTGCTCCGAGAGATATCCGTATGCTGACTCATCACTGGCTGTGAAAGATGAAAGAGGCGACTCCAAATTGCGCTGACAGATACTATGCCCCTCTTGCCGTGGAAAGGCGAGTTTCTGCCGTCGATGCAGATACAATGGAACAGCCGCGGGTTTCCGGTGATCGGACGGACAACCGGTCCCGGAATTCACTGAGCCTTAACGTCGGCTTCGAGCTCGACCAGCCGTTCCTTGATGCCATCCAGCTCCGACTGTAGAGCTGCCTGCTGGTTCTTGAGCGCTGCTTTCTCCAGTTCCGGGTCAGGAGACGAGTACGGCGTCGCATACCTGCCGGTGGGCGTCCAGCCCGGCAAACCTGTGGCGTAAAACCAGTTTCGCCATCCGCGACCGCCGCCGCCAAAGCCGTGCCCCCGAAATCCACGGCCTCCGCCGAAAGCCATTCCAAAGCCGCGTCCGGGGACGGCGTTTGCATAGCCGGGCATTCCAAACCCTGTGCAGAATCCGGCTGCGCGTCCGGTCATCGGTCCCATTCCCATAGGTCCCGTTCTGTCTCCTCTTGGCATTGTCGTGTGCTCCTTTCTTATGGATTGACCATTATTCCCTGCTCATCGCGGCTCCGCACTTCGGACATTTGCGCTCGACGTAGGGCACACCGTGTTCGTGTGGTTCCCTCAGTCCGCATTGAGGGCAGACGCAGTCGCCACTCGATCCGGCGGCGAAGGGGGCGCTGCCCATGTTGTCAGGTCTATGACCGCCGCGGCCCTCTTGACGTCCACCTCCTTGTCTCATTCCGCCGTGTCTTCTTCCTTTCACAATGTGTTCCTCCTGGTAGATGTCATACATTCCCCTGAGCCGACGACGACCGACCCCAGAACAGCCTGGCATGGCAAAGGTGTCCGAATCAAGGGCGCCTGCGAGCCAAGCTTCGATCACGTCCCGCAGATCGCCGGCCACGAAAGGAATGACTCGGATGCCGTGGGCAGCGACCGTGTCATGCAGGCGTCTAGAGATGGCGCCGCACACCAAAGTGCTGACGCCCAACTCCGCCAAACGAAGCGCCTTCTGAACCGGCAGTTCACCCACCAGCACTACCTGCGTTTCGTGGACATCCTTGCCAGCCGCGGCTTCCACGAGGTGAATCTGCCGGGCAACGTCAAAAACCGGCGCGATTCGATTGTTCCATGTAGCGAATGCGGCTTTCATCGTGTGCGATACATTGTATGGTGTCTAGAGGAATACGATTGCACTCAGCGTGCCAAGGCGGGCGCCAGGAGCCGAGAGCTACCTAAGTGTTTCAGCGGGTTGGACTTATCGCGGATTACGTAGAGGGCTCCGAAGGAATGAGAGTCGCAATCACGCGACTGGATTCCGGAAGATCGGGTGCGTGAACGCTACTGTTTCCGCTTGCGGTGTGAACGGCCGTCCTGCTCTGGAAGGGAGATTCCCAGCTTCTTCATTTTACGAAACAGGGTGCTCTTGTGTATGCCGAGCTCATTGGCCGCTGCGAGGCGATTGTAGGAGTTCTTTTCCAGCGCGGTACGAATGGCCTGAGCGTCAAGCAGATCCCGTGCCATCCTCATATTGGAGGAGGAAGCGCGCGTAGTGGCGTGGGCCGTCAATTCCTCCGGCAGGTGATTCATGCCAATATGGTCATTGTTGCACAGGATGAATGACCGTTCGATGACATTTTCAAGTTCGCGGATGTTTCCGGGCCAATCGTATGCCATCAGCAGGGAGAGCGCCTCGGGCGTGACCCCCCGGATGGATTTCTGCTGCAACCGGTTGATTCGGGAGATGAATTGCTCAACGAGGAGCGGGATGTCCTCCTTGCGCTTACGCAGCGGCGGCAACTCCACGCGAACGACATTCACGCGGTAGTAGAGGTCCTCGCGAAAGGCTCCCTGGCGCGTCCGTTCCGCCAGGTCACTGTTGGTAGCAACAATAATTCGCGCGTCCATGATCTCGGAACGGATCGCGCCCAGCGGCTCATACGTCCGCTCCTGAAGCATCCGGAGAAGCCGCACCTGCACCGCCGGACTCACCTCGCCGATCTCATCCAGAAAAAGCGTCCCTCCCTGGGCCAGCGCGAAACGCCCGGGCTTGTCCTTGGTCGCGCCTGTAAACGCCCCGGCTTTGTAGCCGAAAAGTTCCGATTCCAGGAGCGTATCCGGTAGTGCCCCGCAATTGACGGCGATAAACGGCCCTTTCCGTCGCGGACTCAACGAGTGGATTGTCCGGGCCATCAATTCCTTGCCGGTCCCGGTCTCGCCAAGGATCAACACCGTGCTGGGACTTGCCGCGATGGCGGGCAGAACCTCGAATACTCTCTGCATCAGGGGGCTTCGACTAATGATTTCGCCGATGCGGAAGCGACCCTCCAGTTCCTGGCGCAATTCTTCCAACTCGCTCAGGTCCCGAAAGGTCTCCGCTCCCCCAACGACGCGGCCCTTCGCATCCCGAAGCACGGCGGTCGAAACGCTGATGGGGATACGGGCTCCATCTGATGTAACGATATAGCCGGATCGGCCGATGATCGGCTTGCCGGTCTTGAGCGTCTTTCTCAGGGCGCATTCGATCTCGCACATGCTTGACCGGAACACTTCGTAGCAGAGCCGGCCGACTGCCTCCCCGCGGGAAATCCCCGTGATCTCCTCGGCTGCCCGGTTGAACGAGGTGATGCGCCATTCCATGTCCACCGTGAAAACCCCGTCCGAGATGCTTTCCAGGATCACCTCTGTTGGAGTACCGGCTGCACGGATGGTACGTTTCGTACGGCCATTCATTCCGCCCCTTTCTGATGTCGTCATGTACAGCCCCTTCTGGCGCAGGGGATGATTCACATTCATCCGCCATTTCTCACTACGGTTCCAAGAGCTGTTCGGATGTGGAGTGAGCTAACCTGCTCGAGACGCACGCCTGCCACCTGCAACGCGTACATCACTCCCGATGATCTGACTGTTTCAGGAGTCAGCACGATGTCCGCCCCTTGTTGCTTCAGCCACTCGGCAATCTGAATCCCGCGCCCCTTGCTCACCGACATGTACGGATTTGCCAGAATTCCCTGCCGCACAATCTACCCGTCTGCGGCACGAATGTCGTAGAACCCAAAGCGTGCTGCCGTCCCAAATGTTTCCGCCACAGTCATATGATCATCGGCAAGCGGGGCTATCACCCGCAGAACTTCACGCGACGTCGGCTCGGTATGAACAACAAGAACACGTTCGACAAAAGGAATCTCGGCACGAATCTCCTCTTCAATTGCTGAAGCAATTTGGTGCGCTGGCATCAATTCCGATACACGCAGCGCGATTTCTGTTTCAATAAACCGATAGCCCCCCGAATTGCGTCCCGTCAGCGAATTGACCTGTGTCACCTCGGGATGCCCCGTGATGAGCCGTCGTACCAGGTTCAGCGTATCAGCATCCAACGAAGCGTCGAGCAGCACGCGCATGGCGTCCTTCAACGTGTTCCATCCTGCATACACGATCCAGAGCACAATGGCCATCGCCACGGGACGGTCCAGGGGCCAGCCGAGCATTTGCCCGGCTAGCGCAGCGAACACCAAACCCGATGAAAGCACATGGGCCCGAAACTCGGTCGCGTCGGCGATAAGACTTGGAGAATTAATGCGACGTCCCAGGCGCACTTCGCACCGGCTGAACGTGAAAGGAATCGCGGCCGCCAGCAGTACCCCCGCCAGCATCAGCGGACGCACATCAGGGGTGTGTGATGCGGCCAGCAATGACATTATCCCCCCTTGCACTGCCAGACTATCCGCACTGCCGTCAGCATTCATCACTTGGCCTTATCGGTAATTCAACATGCAAAAAGGCCAGCGGTGCATTTGTCTGCAAGCGTAAACGCCAATCTCCCTGTTCCGCATCCGACATCGATAACCGTTGAGTTCGGCGGAAGAAGATTCTTGATTTGCCCGAAAAGGCGGTCCTGGTTCGGCGCGATCCACCTGCCATAGAACCACCCGTCGTACCAGTGTTCTTTGTTCGTCGGCATCTGCTCTAGTACCCCACCGCAAGAAACGCTAATCCAACGATGAGTCCGAGTAAAAGATTGAAGAGTTTGATGTTGATCGAATCCTTCAATGAAAACGAAAGCAGGGGAAGCATGCCATGTCCATCCTGAACCATCGAACTCGTCAACAACACCGAAAAGGGGATGAGCCCTTTCGAAAACAGCGAAACAAAAATCAGGTGCGGACCCGATTCGGGAATAAGCCCAACGAGGGCGCCGAGGAACAGAAAAGCTATTCTGTACTGGGACGTGAACTCTTCCAGATGCAGGTACTGGAGACCAAATTCAACAACTGCCAACGCACCGAATGTCCAGAGCGCAGTTTTCCACAGATGCCTCTTGATAATATGTTCGTAGATATGGACCTTAAAATAGTGCGACAGGTTCCTTTGGGTCGAGTGAGTGATCATCTTGTCACAATTCTCGCAGGTCTTGATGTGAAACCTCTTCACAACGGTATCAATGAACCATCCGCCGAAAGTGCCAACAACAAAGAGAATCGCAAACAGGAGAACCGCCTTTTGCGGGAACATCGCCAGCATCACGAACGCTTCATCGCCCGAGACGGCAATCATTGATCCGGATAACGCCCCAAAGCTGATCAGGCCATGCATATAGAGGGAGACATTCGTGAACCCGCCGATACATCCCGGGACGGTCCCGATCATCGAGGAAAGGACGTACTGGCGGAACTTGCTTTTCCCCTGAAAGAATGTTGTAATCCTTCTCTTCGTCCAAACATTCAGGAGGTCCACCGCAATCATCATCACAGCAACGAGCAAGGTGATTTGTAGCGTTTCCGTCAGCAGTTTTACCACAAGCGTCAGCATTGCGTTTTTCTACCTTCCTCGGTGAAGTCCTTGAGCATAATTGACTGAGGCTCCATAGCGAGTCCTCGAGTCCGATCATCTTAGTGACTGCTATGAAAATACCATCTGCCAATTTTCATCCGGGGTGGTGAATCCCGGATTCATGACCGCTGATGTTACGCAAAGATGGGTTTTGAA
>PEWR01000007.1 GCA_002779395.1 Ignavibacteriales bacterium CG07_land_8_20_14_0_80_59_12 | reverse complement strand
CAGGCGGGATTGAAGATCACGTGTGTCATTTCCGAACTGAACAGCGGAGTCGGCCAGTCCTTGATGCCGAACACGATCTTCATCCGCATGACTTCCCGGCCGTTCTCAACCAGAGCCAGCATTCCATCGGAAACGTTGACCTGTATGTACCTGTGACCGAGGTCACGCGGCAGCCAGCGCCAGCGTTCCATGTTAGCCTTGATTTGTTCGATCCGTTTCTCGACCGGGACATTCAATTCCGCTATCGTAGCACTGTCAGCGATCCCGTTGACTTCCAGGCCATGCCTTTTCTGGAACCGGCGCAGTGCGTTCTCGAGAGATGAGTCGAATATCTCAACGCTGTTCGGCCGAGCGGAGGCGAGATCGGCAGAAGCTGCGAGGCGGATCCTCAGCGCTATGACCCGCTTCCCCCGGTCGTTTCTCTTCATCGTCGGTCCGTTCGGAATGGCCTTCCAGCCTCCTTTTCTTGCGAGGATTTCAAACGACATCAGCAGCTGTCGGAGGTCTGAATAGGACGGATGCGAAGGGAGCAGGGCTCTGAGACTCTCCCTCACCTTGCCCGATGAGAGTGCGCCCTCCAGGATTTTGTCGTAGTCCAATCCTCTTTGGACGGGGACCCAACTCGGTCTGAGCGTTTCGGGATCAACCTTCCCGTGCGCCAGATGAGATGCATAGGTCGCGAAGGCATCGGTGAGCATGATATCAAGGTCGGCCAGACGCGAAGCAGGGGAAGACCCTTTGTCGCCCCGGTTTGATTCTATCTCGCCCTTCGCTGCCTCGAGCGCAGCAAGATGATAATCGTCGGGCCTCAGCCCCTCGCGATCAGCTTCCCTGATTGCCCTGACGAGGGAGTCTGCTCGAGCAAGCAGGCCGATGTCGCTGCTCCAAGCCGGACGATAGCCCCGACATTCATAGAACGATGCGAGTTCATCGGAAGCGTGAATCCGTTCCCGGTCGACAAAACCCCGGGCACGGACATCTGCCGCACCGATTCTGTTTCGTATCTGTTCGGAGATATTCCCCTGTTTCGTCCGGAAGCCAAAGCAGCAGGGGAGGACGACCACACAGCCGAGCACAACGAGACAGGATGAATAGAACCGCATTCTCAATTGAGGCTTCCTCTTTCCTCCGAGATTGTCTTCCCCCGCACGGTACTTTCTGGATGAGTAAGAACGATTCCGGCTGCCCCCTGGGCCAGGCAACAGATCAGGCCGATCAGGACCCCGTAGCGGGAAAACGTCGATTTGTTTTCCCAAGAGTTCAACGATAACCCGCCGGAGCGCCGCCCCACCGGCATCTACTCACGGCCCTTTCGAATCATCTCAAGATAGGCTTCACTCCCCTTGCGCAGCGCGCGCTCCTGCGTGGTGAAATCGACGTGGTAAAGTCCGAACCGTTTACTGTATCCGTAGGCCCATTCAAAGTTGTCCATCAAAGACCAGTAGAAGTACCCCTTCACATTGATACCGTCTGCAATCGCCTTGTTCAGAACGAGGAGGTGATCTTCAATGAACTTCGCCCGCTTCGTATCGCTGTCGTCTGCGAGGCCGTTCTCAGTCACATAGATCGGTTTGGATGTATACTCCCGGACAAGTTTGAGCGCTCGGTAAAGGCCCTCCGGATAGATCTCCCAGTTCATATCGGTCAGCTTTTCTGGCGGTGCCTTTATGACACCGGCAATCTTATCATCACCTGACAGGTCGAGCCTCTCGTAGAACCGGGTGTAATAGTTCAACCCCACAAAGTCAAACGAGTCCCTTACCGTGCTCTCGAGACTGTCAGATGCTACCCCCGGGAAACTGAATTCGTACTTTCCCTCCACGAGGTATCGCAGGATCGAGCCGTTGAAGTTCTTGTTGATGAGATGGGCGGTCACAACATCGATAAGGTTCCATCTGGACGGCGGGTCGAAGATGAACACACTGAGCGCAAGGCCGACCTGTGCCCCCGGCACAAATTTCTTGATGATCGAATATGCCTCCGTGTGAGACCGCAGCAGATTACGCAGCACTCTCGCTACTTTCTTGGGGTCCTTCAAGGCAGGCGGAAACTCTCCTCTGAAGTAACCGTTGATAGCATAGACGGATGGCTCGTTGATCGTGCACCAGAATCTCACCTTGTGACCGAGGCGCGCGACGATCTTCTCAATAAATCTCCCAAAGACCGCAGGCGAGTTGTCCTGCAGAAACGCGCCTCTGTTCTCAAACCAGATGGGATTGGTGAAGTGATGGAGTGTTACCATCGGCTCGATGCCGTTCGCCCGCAGTTCGTCTACTTCCTGCTCATAGTGAGCGAGCGCACGGTCATCGAATACCCCTTCCTCGACTTCAACCTTGCTCCACTCAACGGAGAAACGATAGGCGTTAAGACCTATCGATCTCATAAGCTGGATGTCCTCTTCGTACCGGTTCCAGTGGTCGCAGGCAGCGCCGGCCTTTTGGTGGTTCGGGATCCGCGGCCGGTTCTGTTCGTCCATGGCAGACTCGAACTGGAACCAGTTATTATTGAAGCAGTTCCCCTCGATCTGATGAGCGGATGTGGCGCTTCCCCAGAGGAAGTCCTTCCCAAAACGGAAAGAGGTCCTCCTCAATTCCGCAAAATCGAACTGCAAGTCAGCGTCCCTGTCTGTGAACCAGAGCAGCCCGACGACATAGAGGGCGAGAAGGCCCATGACGATTCCAATTGCAACCATCATGAATTCCTCTTTGAGCAGAAGCTGTCGATCTCAATGACGGGTTGCGGATCGAAAGAGTAGATCCACACGCCGGCGATGGAGTGCTTGCCGCAGCACCTCAACGCCCTGCAGCTGATGGCAAACCAATGCATTCGCCGGCGTGACAGTCAGAGCCTCGATTGCATCTCTGGCAGACTCAAGGTGCCGCCGGATTTCATCGAACACCGGATCGAGGGCATCCGCCTGAAGGACTCTCTCTCCTATGAGCTCCAAAGCAACATTGGACGGGGTGTCGCACAGACGCCGTCTCCCCAGGATCCGGCGGACGACGTAGTTCCACCTGCCCACACGCAGGTCTTCTTCAATATCCTGAAGGTCGTCCATGATCTGCCCGGCAACGACCATTTCAGATGAGAACTTGGCAACGCGCGGGAAGTCTTTCGCGCGATTGAACATAATGCAGATCGCTGCGGGCGCAACATTGAACAACGCCGACTCGTCAGCATAGCCCGCTAGAATCCTGGCTGGTGCAATTCTCGACGAACGATGGAGCGCGTCAACGCCGACGAGCGCACGGGTCGTCGTCAACACGCAGCCGCGGTAGAGCTTCGAGAAAGAGGGAGATAATCCGAAGTGCCGAGCCAGGACCCTCTCCGCTTCGAGCAGGAATTCATCTGCCGCATAGATGAGCGATGAATCCCGGGCCTGCGAATCAACGAGATCATCCTGGACGCGAACGGCGAGGAAGAGGCAGTACTGAGCCCAGATCACATCGTTCAAGAAGCCTCTCGGCGAGTGCGCCGTGCCCGACCGGGTGAACGCAGCGAAAAGCCATCCGGGGAACGGGACCCAAAAAGGTTGATCCCTGCTCCCCGAGTCTCTTGACCTCCTCTTCGCCCGAGGCGGATTCAACGCAAGCGTGTATCTCTCGTACTCCCTGTTAAGGGAGTTGGGCCATGCCTTCGTGAACGCCCAGAGTCGCGTTTCAATGAACGAGGGCAGGGTACGCACGGACATTCCGCGGGGAGGTTCTCCGCCCACATTCGGGCCGATCCGCAGGGGGGCGCACGACGACTAGCCGCCGGTACCCGGTACGGAGCCGCCACTGGTTTCAGGCGTCTTTGGGGGAGCACCAGGTACACTGGCAATGTCCGGGCCAGGTACCTCAACGCTCGGCGGCGGAACGTTCGGTGTGGTCCGAGGGAGCTTCGGCCTCAGACGGATCGCTCGCCACGGCGGAGGCGGCGGAGGCCACCCTTCACCTTTCGCCAGCCGCGGCGCACCCTTCTTCCCGGCAAGCAGTTTGTTGACATATAGCAGCAACTCCTTGCCGTTCACCGATACCTTTTTCTTCAGCAGGACCTTCAGCTTGCGCTTATCCGCGGCGGAAAGATCCAGATTCCTTTTTGCCAGCGCGGCGTCCTGATCACGAAGCAGCAAAGCAAGGAACTTCGCATCAGTAGAGGCAAGCCGGTACACATCGTTGAGTTTGTTCTTCATTGTTGACTCCTTTCAAGATTTGTTGAACATCACGTCAGCGCTGCAGGCGCTCAAGGTGTAAGACACGTTCTCTCACTGCCGCTCCTCGTGAACTCGCAGAATCAAGCCTGAGGCAGGCACGGTAGTGAGTAAGGGCCTCCGGGATTTCGTGACTAGCTTCAAGAATGCTTCCAATCATGAAATGTGCGTCTGCATCTGTGGAATCGATGTCGAGTGCGCGAGTGTATTCCTCCGCCGAACCGGTAGTGTCTCCGCTCACAAGGAGTATATTCGCCAGTCGCCTGTGATAGCCGGAGGCACGCGGTTGACGTGAGACTGCCAGACGGTAGTTCCTGATCGCGTCGTCCAGCATACCTTCGTGTTCCTCCCACGCCCCGAGCGCGGCATAGCCGACACCCGGCGGGGCACCTCGCTCCTCCAGCCGCCCCACGTAGAGGCTCTCATACTCGCGCGCCTTTGCCCCATCGTTTCTCTTCAGGCTCAGTGTTGCCAGAAGCCCATAGATCTCGGGATAGACCGGTGAAATTGAGAGCGACTGCTCCAGAATACTCCTCGCCCTGTCGCGCTCCCCCAGCATTGCATAGCTGGCCCCGAGCAGATAGTAGGCCGGGGAGTAGGGCCATTTCATCTCAACGGCCGGGGCGATCACGTCGCTGCTCGCACGATAATCCTGGGCCATGAACCGCTGGCGGGCGAGGCTGTAGAGCAGGATGTTGTTTCCGGGCGAGTACTCAAGCGCAAGCCTCAGGTACCTCTCCTGCCCGGGCAAGTCCTTCTTGATGCAGGCCTCCGCCCAGTCAATCATTGCCTGCTCGAAGGGGCTCGCGTCCTTCTCAAGGCCCTGGAGGTGACGGTAGTGTTCCTGCGCTTCCTTCATCTCCCCGGAATCGACGAGTTTGGGAATCAGCCAGACTCGCGGCGAGACAAATGATGAGTCCAGCTCAACAGCCCTCCGAAGGTACTTCTCCGATGCCGGGTCCCCGTGGTAGTTGTACTCGCTGGCCTGCATGAACGCCTTCAGCGCACCCATGTTCCTCGTGCTGAGCCATGGGCGCAGATGAGCGTCTTCACTTGTCCGGAGGACCTGCACCTCAAGGAAATCAAGCACCTGACGAGAGAGGGAATCGACAACCCTCGGCAGCTCGCCTTCGGCACCCGCCACAGCCATACATGAGTACCTTACCTCAGCGCTCGCCGGGTTGACCAGACTCAGCTGAATCGTGTAGCCTGCCCGCGACTTGAAAATGCTCCCGTCGAGGAGGTACGTGACTTTCGTGGTGCGGATGACCCGGTAGAATTCTGCGTTTCGAACCGGTTCGGGCGCAGAAAATGAACTTTCAACAAGTCCGTTGAGACTGAGGGGATCAACGACGGCGAGGT
>PEWR01000135.1 GCA_002779395.1 Ignavibacteriales bacterium CG07_land_8_20_14_0_80_59_12 | reverse complement strand
GTCACGGTGTGGCGGAACCCGCTGATCCCGAACTTCTCGACCTGCATAATGCCGTAGAACTTCGTGCTTGCAGAGAGTCCTCCGTTGAAGTACCGCACCATCGAGAAGCGGTTGACCTTATCCTCGACGACAGTCCCGGATGCGGGATCGAAACGCTTTTCAACGCGTCCCGGATACCAGAGCTCCGTGTACGACAGGAACGGGGTCACATTGAAGTGCCCCAGCTTCGGCGTGAAGTTGATCGATACAAGGTGCTGTGCACCGTACCGTGAGTCGGTCCGGTACCGCTTGCTCCCTGATGTGTCGATGGTGGTAAGGAGTGTCTTCGTGATCTGGTTGAGGAAGCGGCCGGTGTAGCCGATGCCGATGAGCTCGTACCAAGCCTGGCTTTCCGTGGGTGAGAGTTCGGCGCCGCGCCCATTCGGGGACGGCCGGAACGGGAAGCTCTGCGTGTGGCTGAACGTGATGGAGGGGAGCTGCTGGTTCAACTCGCCCGACTGCAGGTTCTGATCCCGATAGATGTTGATACCCAGACTGTTGTTCGTGCCCTCCCACGACTTGTAGATCGTCGCGTTTGAGACGACGTTCTGCCGCAGGAGGTCGTTGAGGTTCGTGCTCGTGGCCTGGTAGTAAGATCCGGTGAGGAACGTAAAGTTGGCATCCGCCCGCAGGGTCGGGGAGAACTCCTGGTGGTGCTGGATGTTGATGTTGTACTCTCGCTGCTTCGAGTACGACGGGTCGATGGACTCGCCGAAGTGCCGGTTCGTAAAGCTGGCGCTGAGGCTGCCGTCGAAGAAGTACCGGAGCCTGTACCTGTAATTCCCGTGGAGAACCCATCCGCCCTTCGTGTACCAGTCCACCGTCGTCGCGAGGTCCATGTAATCGCTGAGGGCAAAGTAGTACCCGAAGTGGTTGAGGAATCTGCCCCCGCGGAAATCCTCTCCGTACGCCGGTGCGATAAAGCCGGATCGCCGCCCCCCCTTGCTCGGGAACACACCGAACGGGAGCGCAAAGACCGGGACGTCTGCGATGTAGAGGTAGATCGGCTCTGCGACGACCTTGTCCCCCGTCGTGATCTTCATCTTCGGGCTGTAGAAATAGTAATCCGGATTGTCGAGGCTGTCGCACGTCGTAAACTTACCTCCTGCGACGTAGAGGACGTCCTTCCCGATTTTCTTGATTTCCTCACCGCCGTAATATCCCTGGTCGATCTGCGTCTTCCCGTAGACCACGCGCCCCTTCTGCGTCCTGAAGTTGTAGGTGATGACCCGGCCGCTGTAGACTTCCCCCGCGTCGTTGAAGACCGGTTCTCCCGGGGCCCTCCGGCTCGAGTCGGCTGCTCCCTCGGCTCTCAGCGTGGCCGTATCCCAGTTGATCGCGACCTCGGCAGCCTTCAGCTCCTGCTTGCGATACTTCAGATCCGATTCCCCGTGAAGCGTCATCGTGCGCGTGCTGAGGGAATAGACGATCGAGTCACGCGCGCTGTAGATGACCACGGTGTCGAGTCCGGCGGGGGCGGTTGTGTCCGTCTTTGCTACGGCAAGCGTGTCAGGCACCGAGCGAAAGCGGACGGCTGTGGTATCCTGGGAATGAAGCGCGACAGGCGCCAGGACTACAGAGAGGAGAGTAGAAACGAGGAAGCGGGTCAAGGACGTGACGTTGGCACGCTGCGGCGATTCGTGAATCGCCCCTACAGTCCGGCGCATAGCTTTGAGGAGGGAACTGACACTGGGGAAACCCGAGCACACCATCTGTATGTCCTTCGCTCGACGGCATGGGCGGGCCGATAAACAACGAGATTCTGTGAAATCGGGGAAGGGCATTCCTACTTCAATCCCGACGGGGAGACGCTCGGGTCAAGGATCAACGCTGCGGCGCCGAGGATCCCGGCTTCGTTGCCGAGCGCCGCCCGCACAACTCTCACTCCGGGCTTCAACGGCGTGAGGACACGCTCACGGACTGAGCTACGAATGGCATCGTACACAAACTCCGGAGCTGCGGAAACGCCACCGCCCATGACGACGAGCCGCAGGTCAAGGAGGTTCAGGCCGGAGGCGAATGCCACGCCGAGGAGTGTCCCTGCCTCGACGAGAAGGTCCCGTGCCACGGGATCTCCCGCCTCTGCCGCAGCAGAGAGGACCGCCGGTTCAACCCTGTTGAAGTCGCCGTTCACGAGCTCCAGGATCTTCGACTTCGGGTCGTTCTCCACGCGCTCAATGGCGCGCTGCGACAGGTAGCGCTGACCCACAAATGCCTCAACACACCCCCGGTTTCCGCAGTTGCACACGGGTCCGTCATACTTGATCGTCGTGTGCCCGATCTCCCCCGCGCCTCCGAACGGGCCTCGGTAGATCTTACCGCCGAGGATGATTCCGCCGCCGACACCCGTCCCCCAGACGACGGAGAGGAAGTTCAGCTCTCCCTTGCCGGAGCCGAAGCGCGACTCAGCGATCGCCGCGGCGTTTGCGTCGTTCTCGACCGCGACCGGAAGTCCGATCCTCTTCGAGAGCACTTCACCGAGGTGCACCTCGGTCCATCCCGGGAGGTTTGGCGGATACTTCACCACACCGTCGTACGAGACCACTCCAGGTGTCCCGATCCCCACGCCGAGGACCTGCTCCCGCGTCGACCCGAGAAGATGGCGGACCGCTTTCTCTATCTGTCCGATGACGGCGTCAGGTCCTTCGGCCGCGAGCGTCGGAAGCTTCGCCGATGACACGATCATGCCTTCCGAGGAGACAAGTCCCGCCTTCACCGTCGTGCCGCCGAGGTCCACGCCAACCGCAAGTCCACTCTTCATGAATGATATCCCTTCTCAGTGAGGGGAAGATCGCCTGCGCTTCGGCCAGAGTGCTTCAAGTCGTTCCTTAAGTGTTTTCTCTCTCCCCTGTTCTGTCGGCTCGTAGTAGAGCTTTCCAGACAGCTTCTCGGGGAGGAAAAGCTGGTCGACAAAATGCCCTTCAAAATCATGTGCGTACTTATACCGTTCCGCGTAGTGAAGGTCCTCCATGAGCTTTGTTGGCGCGTTGCGGAGATGAAGCGGGACCGGCTCCGCGGGGAGTGTCCTCACGTCGTCGAGCGCAGCCTCGATCGCTCGGTAAGCGGCATTGCTCTTCGGCGCACACGCAAGGTACGTCGCGGCGTGTCCCAGAATGATCCGCGCCTCGGGCATACCAACGGAGTCAACCGCATTAAAGGCGGCCGTCGCAAGGAGGAGTCCGAGCGGGTCTGCGTTGCCGATGTCCTCCGAGGCAAGGACAATCATCCGCCGGGCGATGAACTTCGGGTCTTCTCCCCCTTCGAGCATCCGTGCGAGCCAGTAGACCGCCGCGTCGGGGTCGCTCCCGCGCATCGACTTGATGAAAGCCGAGATGATGTTGTAGTGCTCCTCGCCTCCCTTGTCGTACTTCGCGTACTTCCGCTGGAACGCCTCGTCGAGGATTGCTTTCGTGATGCGCTTCACACCGTCCGGATCCGGCCGCGCGATCTCGACGGAGAGCTCGATCCCGTTGAGGATCATCCGCGCATCTCCCCCGGAGTAGAGGATGAGCGCAGGAAGGTCTTCGACGACGATCTTCTGGTTGCGCAGGACCAGATCGATCGAGAGGGCGCGGTCTACGATCTTCTCGAGCTGCTCCGCCGTGAGCGCCTCCAGGATGTAGACCCGGCATCGTGAGAGGAGGGGGGAGATGACCTCAAAGGAGGGATTCTCCGTCGTCGCGCCGATGAGGATGATCGTTCCCTCCTCAACGCTGTGGAGGAGGGCCTCCTGCTGCGCCTTGTTGAAGCGGTGGATTTCGTCGATGAAGAGAATGGTCCGCTCGGCATGCTGGCGCAGGTTCACTTCCGCCCGCGCGATGATATCGCGGACGTCCTTCACGCCGGCGGCGACGGCGTTGAGCTGATGTAAATGCGCTTCCGAGATGTCGGCGATGAGCCGCGCCAGTGTGGTCTTGCCCGTGCCTGGAGGTCCCCAGAAGATCATCGAGGGGATCTCCTTCGTCTCGATCACGACGCGGAGAGCCTTCCCGGGGCCAAGCAGGTGCTCCTGTCCCATGAAGTCATCAAGGGACACGGGACGAACGCGCTCGGCGAGCGGCGCGCTTTGCAGCACACGCCTCCCCCCGACGCTCCCATGTCTCTTGAAAAGGTCTGCCACCACAGGATCACAATTGAGATTGGCCGGAACACACGGCCCCGGGTGAACTACTCTCTCTTTTGCACGCGGTAGACACGCTCGCCTTCGCGAACCATGCCGTACCGCTCGCGCGCAACTTTCTCAATCTTCTTTGGGTCGTTCTGGATGCGGCGGAGCTCTTCCTTGAGGCTGTCCTGTTCCGCCTTTGCCTGCTTGATCGACCGTTCTATGGACCGCCGCTGCACTTCCAGTCTGATGCGCTGGATAATGCCGTGGGAGCTGAACGTCGCAAAGCCCAGGAAGAGGAGGCCGAGAGTCAGAACGATGACGCGCCGCCGGCTCTTGAAAATCCCTCCAAGAAAGTGCCGCCGCCGGGGCGGTTCTCTTCTGTAGAAGTCAGCATCCATGCTTCAGCGTGTGTTATTCCCCTTTTTGCCCGGAACGCGCACGAGATCCTTTGCTATGCCCAGGATGACCTTGGTGAAGGCGCCTCGCTCGCCCCGTGGCTTCATCTCACAGGAACCCGAGGATGTCTATCACGAGCTGATTCTTGCGGAACGGCGGCATGAGGTACACCCCCTGCACCATGGTTCGCGCCTCGCGGAGGAATTCCCCGGCGATTTCGACACCCACCGCTGCCGTACGCTCGCCACCCTTCCGGAGCCGCTCGCGGATCTTCTCGGGTATCACCAAGCCGGGCACCTCGTTATGGAGAAACTCCGCATGCCGGTACCCGCGCAAAGGGAGCACGCCGACCATGATGGGGAGGTGGAGGGGTTCGGCCTTCAGGATAAGTTTCTGAAGGGTCTCGACCTCGTAGACCGGCTGCGTGTAGGCGACCTCCGCACCCGCCTCCACCTTGCGTGCGAGCCGGTCCATTTCACGCTCGAGGTCATCTGCGAGCGGGTTGACGGCGCACGCGATGAGGAACGAGGCTCTCCCGCCGAGCGAATTCCCCATGATGTCCTGTCCCCGGTTCATCGCACTCGCGGCACGAATCAACCCGATCGAATCAACGTCGAACACGGACGTCGCCTGGGGATAGTCGCCTATGTTCGCCGGATCACCCGTGATTGCGAGGAGGTTTAGAACGCCGAGTGCATGCGCGGCAAGGAGATCCGCCTGCAGGCCGAGGAGATTCCGGTCGCGGCACGTCATGTGCGTCATCGCCTCGATCCCGACTCTCCTCTGGAGGAGGTGCGAGATCGCCACCGGGCTCATGCGAAGCCGTGCCCGCGCGCCGTCCGTAATGTTAATCGCGTCGATCCCCTGGTCTTTCAGGTACGCTGCACCCTCGAACACCGAGCTAATGTCAAAGCCTCGGGGAACATCAAGCTCGACCGATGTGAGGAATTTTCGCCCGATGTTCCTCGCGAAGGCCGAGCGACTCACGGATTGCATTTTCCCTTCTTCCGCCTCAGGCTCGGCGGCGGTCCGGACGCTGACCCGCTCGACGGTCGACGGCGCGCCATCGCGGAACTCCCTCACAACCTTCGAGATCGCCCTGATGTGATCGGGCGTCGATCCGCAGCACGCGCCGATGAGTGTGACACCCGTCTTCAAGAGCTCGCGCGCATACGTGGCAAGGTACTCGGGTGTCGCATGGTAGACCGCTCTCCCCTCGACAAGCATCGGGATGCCAGCGGCCGGCTGGGCGGAGAGAATAACGCCGGAGCTGTGCATCGACTTCATAATGCTGAACATCCTCTGGGGGCCGACCGTGCAGTTTGACCCGACGACGTCGACGCCGCGGTCTCTGATTCTCTCGAGCACCTCTGAGGGGAAACGTGTCGCGAGGAGGGCGCCGTCTTCGGGAAAAGCCCGCTGTGCAACGATGGGGAGGTCCGTCAGCTCCTTGGCGGCAGTGATGGCTTCATCGAGCTCATCGAGGTTGACGAACGTCTCGAGCATGAGGAGATCGACCCTCGCTTCGACGAGAGCTTCGATCTGCTCGTGGAAAGCCGCGCGTGCTTCGGAAAGCTTCAGCGAGCCGATCGGTTCGAGGAGGCGGCCCGTGGGTCCCACGGCACCAGCAACGTACGCATCGTCGCCAGCCGCACGTTGGGCGGCCGCAACGGCTGCGAGGTTGATCACACGGACTCTGTCTTCGAGGTGGTACTCCGAAAGCCGGATGGCGTTTGCGCCGAATGTGTTCGCCTCGATGATCTCCGCCCCTGCTTCGCGATACTCCCTGTGGATCTCTTCGATCACCTCGGGGCGGCGCAGGATCTCGGCTTCGTGCGGCATCTCGCGAAACCCTCGCATGTCGAGCAGCGTGCCAATCGCGCCGTCGCACACGATCGGGCCGTCGAGAAGTCTCTCACGGAACGGCTTCTTCATCAGGCGGACTTTTCCTTATTCCAGCGGCGGTTTGCGCCCCCGCCGTTCGCACGGGCCGCAAGAACGCCCAAGCAGGCGCCCTTCACACTTCGAAGCGCCGGTCAACGGAGATGAAAACCGGAGGGGATGAGCGCCGTCCGCTCATCCCCGTAATGACCAATAATGACGAAATATACAGATAATCGGCAGGCTTTCCAAAAGGGGCCCGTTACTCGTATCGGAGCGCCTCAATCGGGTTGAGAGTGGCGGCCTTCCAGGCGGGGTAAACGCCGAAGATGATCCCGACAAGCGAACAGACAATGAGCCCGACAGCGGCCCAGTCGTATGGGATGATGGGTGGAAGCTTGAGGAGCATGGCCGCAAGGTTGCCGCCACCGATGCCGAGTATGACACCGATAATCCCTCCGAGCTCGGAGAGAAGAACGGCCTCGACCACGAACTGCGTCAGAATGTTCCCGCGTCGTGCGCCAATTGCCTTCCTGATGCCGATCTCCCGCGTCCGCTCGGTAACGGAAACGAGCATGATATTCATGATGCCGACACCAGCGGCAAGGAGTGCAATGAAGCTGATGAAACCGATGCCGAGCTTGATGTAGAGCGTGAGGTCGTTGAACTGCTGAATGAGGGAGTCGTTCGAGAAGATGGCGAAGTCATCCTCCGCACCGGGGGAAACCTTGCGGACAACACGCAGCGCGGAACGGACCTCATCAATCGTCGCCTGGTACAACTCCGCGCTCTTCGCCTGAACGAGGAGGTTGACGGAACGTTCACGCCCGTACTGGTTCATGAACGTCGAAAGTGGAATCGCAACAAAGTTGTCCTGTCCTCCCCCGAGGACCGAGCCCTTCTCCTCGAACACTCCTGCCACTGTGAAGCGCCGACCGTCAACGTTCACCTGCGCCCTGACGGGGTACGAGTGCGGGAAGAGCTTCTTAGCCACCTGGCTTCCGAGGAAGACAACGTGACTGGAAAGCTCGACATCCTCCTCCGTCATGCCGCGCCCTTCGCCGATGACCCAGTTGTTCGCGACCACACCATCGGGAACCTCGCCCTGCACGCCGACGTTGGGGTTCGTCTCGGCATACTCCGACTTGATCACCTTCCCCCACGTATAGGTCTCAAACCCGATCCGCCCGGGAAGCTGCGTGCGGTCACGGACGTACATCCCTTGTTCGAGCGTGATGTCCTTCCGGTTCCGGTACTTGTCGCGGCTGCCCGGCCCGCCGAACATGATAATCGGGTACTTCTGGACCTGGAACGTGTTGGAGCCGAGGACCTGGAGCCCGGTTTCAATGCTGTTCTGAAGGACCCCCATCGCCGTCATCACGGCGATGATGCTAAAGACACCGACCGCGATGCCTAGCAGCGTAAGAAACGAGCGGACCTTGTTCTGCTTGATCGCCGCCCAGGCCATGGACGAGCTCTCTTTGAATTCCCATGCAAAAAGCATTCTGCCCTCGAAGCGTGAAGTCTAAAAGCACCCCCGGCGGGGAGCCACAGAAACCCCATGAACAATATACGCCAAATCGATGAGAAAAGTTACGCCCTCCATGTAGATGGATTGAACTGGATCGGATAGCTCCCAAGCAGTGAGAAGTGAAACGGTGCGCTCGCCTCTCTCACGCCGGCGATCTCCACGCTCCTCCTGATCAGGACGGCGTCCGCTGCGAGGTACTCGGTCGCGTCAGGACCTCCCCGAAGGAAGTTGTCGGTGATCCAGACTCCTCTCGCTTCGGTGTCGGCGAACTGTATTGTTATTCCGGTGATCATTCGCTAAATTCGTTGACATCGCAGGCATCCCTCACACATTCCTCAGGCACGATGGGCAAACCAACGCAGCACTCCGCCGAACTCGCGCAGCGCCTCGGACTCTGGACCGCCGTGAGCATCGTCATCGGGTCGGTCATCGGATCCGGCATCTTTCTCAAGCCTGCCAGTATGGCGGCGAGGCTCGGCGACCCAGGCCTCCTCATCCTTGTCTGGATCATCACCGGCGTCATGACCCTGTTCGGCGCTCTCACGAACGCCGAGATCGCCGGCATGATCCACGCGGCCGGCGGACAGTACGTCTTCTTCCGAAGGATCTACAATGACTTCATCGGTTTCATCTACGGTTGGGCGGTGTTCCTCGTCATACAGACCGGATCGATCGCGTCCATCGCAGTCGCCTTCGGGAAGTACCTCGGCTTCTTCTTCCCGCTCCCGCACCTGAGCCCGGTTCTCGAAGCGTTCACCATCAGTATCCCTTTCATCGGCGACATCCTTCCCCTCGCCGACATCGGCACGAAGCTCGCTGCAATCGCCGTCATCCTCTTTCTGATGACGGTGAACTATTTCGGCGTCGCGTTCGGCGGTTTCGTCCAGAACCTTTTCACATCGCTCAAAGTCCTTGCAATCGGGGCAATCGTTATCCTCGGGTTTGCGATCGGCCACGGAAGCACATCACACTTCTTTCCCCTCTTCGCGACCGCTGCCGGGACGGGGATGATCGGACTTGTGACGCTCTCCATGGCTGATGCCTTCTGGTCATACGACGGATGGAACAACGTCACGTATGTCGCCGCCGAGATCAAGAACCCCCAGAGAAACGTGCCGCTCGCGCTTGCCATCGGCACCCTCGCGGTGATTGGGATCTACGTCCTCACGAACCTCGCGTACCTCTACGTCCTCCCGATCGGCGTGATGGCTGGCTCACAGCTCGTCGCCGCCGACGTCGCGCAGAAGTTCCTTGGGAACCACGGCGCGGAGTTCGTCGCCGCCGCGGTGCTCATCTCCACGTTCGGGACAGTCAACGGGACGTCGCTTGCAAGCGCGCGCGTCTATTACGCCATGGCAAAGGACAGGCTTTTCTTCCGGAAGATCGCAGATGTCCATCCAAAGTACCGAACCCCCGGTACCTCTCTTGTCCTCCAGGGAATCTGGGCGTCGCTCCTCACGCTCACCGGAACGTTCGATCAGCTCACGACCTACGTTATCTTCGCAAGCTGGGTCTTTTACGCCCTCGGTGCCTTCGGAGTGTTTGTCCTTCGACGTAAGATGCCCGACGCGCCGCGGCCGTACAAGGTTTGGGGCTATCCGTGGGTTCCGGGGATCTTCGTCCTTTTCGCGATCGCGTTCGTGGTCATCACGTTAAAGGAGGACCCGCGCGATTCGCTCATGGGGCTCGCCCTTATCGCGCTCGGCATCCCGGGATACCTTTTCTGGAAGTCCCGTCAACGAAACGCGGCGGCAGAGCATGATTGAAGTGTCAATGACGATGAACCATTGCAAAGGAGCTGCACCATGAAAGGCATATCCGTCTTCGTGACCCTCTTCTTGACGAGTGTGCGCATCCTCAGCCTGAGCGCAGCCTCAAGACCTGACTCCGCAAAGGACTCGACGGGGACCACTCCGGCCGTCCTCATGCAACTCGACCGCGAGTTCAACAGGGCCACCGCCGAAAGGGGGATCGACGGCTGGGTCGCGTACTTCGCAGAGAACGGTTCCATGGCGTCCGAGAAAGAACCTCCGATAACCGGGCATGCGGCAATCCGGGAAGCCATGGGGAAGACATTCAGCAACCCGGACTTCTCTCTGCATTGGCGGCCGGAGCACGCCGGGATGATGATTCCCGGCATTCTCGGGTATACCGCAGGGAAATATGAGAACCACAGAAAGAACACCGATGGAAAGACGGTCATTCGGCGCGGCAGGTATTGCTCCGTCTGGCGGATCCAGGCCGACGGTTCGTGGAAGATCGTTCTCGACACCGGCTCCCAGGAAGGACCTCCGACATCTCAACCATGACCAATCTCTGGTGCTTGACATGCGACGACGCTTTCTTGCTCTCTGCGCAGGGCTGCTGCTTCTCCAGCCTCTCACGGGCCAGACGCTTCAGAAGAAGCCGCTAAGCCACGATGTCTACGACGGCTGGAAGAAGATCAGCGGCGAGTCAGTCTCCAACGACGGCGCGTGGGTGATGTATTCACTTGAGCCGCAGGAGGGGGACGCGCAGCTCATCATCCACAATCGCTCGACAGGCGGATTCGACACGATCCCCCGCGGCATGAACGCGAAGTTCTCGCAGCACTCGGACTTCGCCGCGTTCTCCATCAAGCCGTTCTTCGCGGATGTCAGGAAAGCAAAGATCGCAAAGAAAAAGACGGACGAGCTCCCGAAGGATTCCCTGGGCATCGTGCGGCTCAGCGAGCCGGGTGTGACGAAGATCGCGCGCGTCAAGTCGTTCAAGCTTCCCGAGAAGGGTTCCGGATGGATTGCATATCAGCTCGAGAAGGAACCGACACCGAAAGACTCGCTGAAGAAAGACGACAAGAAGAAGCCCGATTCCTCTGACGCCGAGGTGGACGAGAAGGAGAAGAAAGACGAGACAGGGACGACGCTCGTGGCACGCGAGCTCGAAGGCGGAAGAGAGCACACGTTTCCTACGGTCAGCGACTTCATTTTCGCCAAAGACGGGTCGAAGCTCCTCTTCACGGCTACAGGAAGCGACAGTACAGCAAAGGCTGGTGTGTTTGTCTTCGATACACGGAGCCGCGCGGTGGATACTCTGGCGCTCGGGAAAGGCAAATACAGACAGCTCGCGTGGGATGAGGCGGGAACACAGGCGGCATATGTGGCGGACAGGGACACGTCGAAGGCGAAGCAGCGCTACTTCTCGCTCTACTACTGGAGGCCGGGCGAAGACTCAGCTGCACTTCTTGCCGACACGCTGACACCCGGCATGAAGAAGCATTGGCTCATCAGCGGTGACGGCCGGGTCTATTTCTCAAAGGAGGGAGCGAAGCTCTTCTTCGGAACGGTGCCTGTACCAACCCCCGAGGACACGACGTTCAATGACGAAGAGACGGCAAAGCTTGATGTGTGGAACTGGAAGGACCCCCTCCTTCAACCCCACCAGTTGAAGAACGCCGATGAGGAGAAGAAGCAGTCATACCTTGCGGTGATGCATCTCAAGAAGAAGAGATTTGTTCAGCTCGGTGATACCGTTGTTCCTTCCGTGATGGCAGGCGACGAAGGGAACGCAGATGTGGCGCTCGGGATTTCCGACATGCCGTACCGTCAGCTCCAGTCATGGGACGAAGCGGACTACAACGATGCGTACCTGATCGACGTGACGACCGGCTCGCGGCGCAAAGTCCTTGAGAAGGTCAAGGGGAACCCGGTCATCTCTCCCCGCGCGGGGTTTGTCTTCTGGTACGACACCGGAGAGAGGAACTGGTTTGCTCTCTCGACGTCCGACGACAAGAAGGTCAATCTCACGTCGACGATCAGGGTCCCGCTCTACAACGAGCTGAACGACGTGCCGGCCGATCCTGCGCCGCACGGCGCCGCGGGATGGACGGAAGGCGAGAAGTGGTTCATCGTCTACGACCAGTATGACATCTGGCTAACTGATCCCCAGGGGAAGCGCCCGGCCGTTAACCTGACGTCAGGAGCCGGACGACAAAGCCAGACAAGCTTCCGGTACGTCCGACTGGACCCGGAAGAGCGGCTCATCAAGATGGAAGGCGAGCTTCTCTTGAAGGCGTTCGACTTCAAGGACAAGTCAGCCGGCTTCTTCACGCTTCATGCCGAGGGAAAGGACGCGCCGCTAAAGCTCATCATGACTGATCACGAGTATACAAATCCGGTCAAGGCACACGACGACACCACATTCATCCTCGTCAGGGACAACTTCGTCGAGTACCCCAATCTCTACGTCGCGGCACCACACTTTTCCGAGATGAAGCGGATCAGCGATTCAAATCCACAGCAGAAAGAGTACACGTGGGGGACTGTCGAGCTCGTCACCTGGGTCGCGGGCGACGGGAAGCCGCTCGACGGACTTCTTTACAAGCCGGAGGACTTTGACCCGGCGAAGAAGTACCCTATGGTCGTTTACTTCTATGAGAGAATGTCGGATTCAAAGAACCGGTACTGGGTCCCTGCACCGAGCGCATCGACGATTAACCCGTCACTCTTCGTGAGCCGTGGCTACATCGTGTTCATACCCGACATCCGGTACCAGGTTGGGTATCCCGGGAAAAGCGCGATGGACTGCATCGTCCCGGGCGTCCTGAAGCTTGTCGCGGCCGGATACGTGGACAGTGCGCACATCGGCATCCAGGGGCAGAGCTGGGGAGGGTACCAGGTGGCGTACATCGTGACGCGAACGAAGATGTTCGCCGCCGCAGGTGCAGGTGCGGCCGTGTCGGATATGATAAGTGCCTACGGCGGTATACGCTGGGAATCGGGAATGAGCCGTATGTTCCAGTACGAGAAGAAGCAAAGTCGGATCGGCGGGACACTCTGGGAGAAGCCGATGCTCTTCATCGAGAACTCGCCGATCTTCAGGGCTGACTGCATCGGGACGCCTCTTCTCATGATGAATAACGACGCCGACGGCGCGGTGCCGTGGTACCAGGGTATCGAGCTCTTCACGGCACTGAGGCGGCTCAGGAAGCCGGCGTGGATGCTGGTTTACAACGGCGAAGCGCACAACCTTGCCCAGAGGAAGAACAGGAAAGACCTCTCAATCCGCATGCTTCAGTTCTTCGATCATTTCCTGAAAGGGGAACCAGAACCGGTATGGATGAAATTCGGTATTCCGGCGACCGACAAGGGAAAAACGCTCGGCTACGAGCTTGTCAGGTAAACTGCCGCGCCATTTCCTTCCCCCGTTGTGGGGGAGGGTTGGAGTGGAACTCCGTGAGCGCTATCCTTGAGTCGAGCCGGGCTACCTTGTACTTCACCCCATTCTTTCGCAACTTGAATGAGGTAGTGGTAGTACGAAAGGAATTATGTGATACGATCCTTCTTGCAGGATTTCCGGAGTTGGCTGCACAGGCTCCGGGGCGGCGATGCCGAAAGTGCGAAGCAGCAACCTGCGCCCATGGCCCAACAGTCGATCCCCCTGCCGCCTGACAATCGAGAAGAGGCAGCGGCCAGGGAGGGGCACCCCGGGCCGCACCGCGAGAAGCCGCGCAAGCAGGAAGGGCTGCGCACGCCGGAACGGCCCGCCCAGCAGAGGCGCCCGTCTACCCAGAGACCATCCGCCGCCCGCCCCATCATTCAGGAGCCATGGGACATTTCGAAGTTCCAAGTCCCTCCCGCCGAAGGAAAGACGCGCTTTCACGACCTCGACCTTCCGCTCGAGATCATGCACGCGGTGGCGGACCTCGGATTCCAGTACTGCACTCCCATTCAGACCGAAATCCTTCCGCATGCACTCGCTCGCCGCGACGCGGCGGGACGGGCGCAGACCGGGACAGGCAAGAGCGCTGCGTTCCTCATTACGATACTCACGCACTTCCTTCTGAACCCCGCTCCCGAGAAGCGGCGTCCTGGTACTCCGCGCGCGCTCATCATGGCACCGACGCGCGAGCTTGCTCTTCAAATTAAGAAGGACGCAAAGGCGCTGGCGAAGTACACACCGTTCCAGATCCTTTCTGTCTACGGCGGCATGGAGTACCAGAAGCAGCTTCGTTTCCTGACCGACCAGCTTGTCGACATCGTTGTCGCGACCCCGGGACGACTCCTCGATTTCAAGAAGCACGGTAATGTTCACCTAAGCAAGGTCGAGATTCTCGTGATTGATGAAGCCGACCGTATGCTCGATATGGGGTTCATACCGGACATGCGCCGGATCATCGAGTATACACCGCCGAAGACGAAGCGGCAGACGATGCTATTCGGCGCCACGCTCACCCCTCAGGTGCTCCGGCTCGCCTCTTCGTGGACGAAAGACGCGGTCATGATTGAGATTGCCCCGGAGCAGGTTGCGGTCGACACCGTCGACCAGCGTGTCTACATCACGACGACCGACGAGAAGTTCGCGCTTCTCTACAATCTTATCACGAAGGAGAACCTGGATCGCGTGATCGTTTTCGGCAACCGGAGAGACGCGACAGGGAGACTTGCGGACTATCTCAGTGCGTACGGGATAAGTTGCGGGCTTCTCAACGGAGACGTCGAGCAGAAGGACCGCTTGAAGACGCTTGAGGCATTCCGTACAGGCAAGTTTCGAGTCCTTGTGGCGACCGATGTCGCCGGGCGCGGCCTGCACATCGAGGGTGTGAGCCATGTCGTCAACTACAACCTGCCGCAGGATCCGGAGGATTATGTCCACCGCATCGGGCGCACCGGACGGGCGGGTGCAAGCGGCATATCGGTGAGCTTTGCGACAGAGGACGACTCATTCCAAATCCCTGCCATAGAAAAGTACATGGGACGCGAGCTCCGCTGCGTCTACCCGCCCGCCGAGCTCCTCACACCCCCTCCGCCTCTCCCCGATGGCGTTCACAGAACCCACGCCCGTAGAACGTCGAGCCCTCGCGGTCGGCCGCAGCGAAGCGGGGGAAGAAGACGATAAGAACTCGAAGAGGAGATGAAGAAGGGTAACGTCGACTGGGAGATGAACATCTACGGGGGCGCGGCGCACAGCTTCACGAATCCCGCCTCGGGCAACGACCCGTCAAAGGGAGTTGCCTACAACAACGAGGCCGATCACAGTTCGTGGGAAGCGATGAGAGCGTTCTTCGACGAGCTCTTCCGTTGATCAGAAGTCCGTCGCGAGGGAGATGTAGTACCTCGGCTCCGAGAACGAGTTGTAGTTATACGTCCAGGCGACGTCGAAGCGGAGAGGGAAGTAAAAGAGGAACACGCGGAGCCCCATCCCCATGCCGGTGAGGAGATCGCGTGATCGGACTGTTCCGTCCGCATCGCGGCGGAACGCCCTAAAATCTTTCCACCGGTCCCATGCCGATCCGACGTCGAGGAAGAAGACGCCAGTCAGGTTCTGGAAGCTGATCGGGAGCGCACCCGGGACGAGGGACCGGATGAATGGATAGCGGAATTCGAGGTTGAAGAGCGCCGCCTTCGTGCCGAGGCGTGTATTATAGTCGTATCCCCGAAGCGGCATCACCGGCGTGAGGAACACGAAATCCTCTACCGAATTGATCGGGAGGATCCCTTCAGCGAATGAGCGGTTGATCCATCCCTCCACGCCGCCGATGAAGAATCTCTGCGCGTTTGCTCCAAGGCTCGCGCCGCCGTAGAGCCGCGCAGCGATCGAGTATGAATTGCCGAGGTTCAGGTAGGCGCGGTAGTCACCTGTGAGCGTCAGAAAGCTGATGCCGTTCGAACCGAGCTTCGGCGTCCCCATAGCGGTGAAATCATACCGCGTGCCGCTGATAGGTGTCGTGAATCCCCAGAGCGTATTATCCTGAACGTAGCTGAGCTGTGGCAAGACGAGCGAACGAGTCGCGTCGGGAACGAAGGTATTGTCAAGGTTCTCGCGGAGGAGACTGAGATAGAGGAGTCCGAAGTCGAGCCGGCTGAATTTGTCGAACGGATACGACCCCGAGATGCCGCCGCCGTACATCCGGAACCTGTAGAAGCTGTACCCGCCGTAGCCGCCGCTCCCCACCGTATCGAAGAGCGAGATGAAGCGAGCAGTGTGAAACGCCTGGAAGCCCCAGTTGATGCGCGTCGGAAGATACAGGTATTGGATACCGTAGTCACTGTTCTTCAGATCGAGCATGAGGTTCGTCTGAAGCACGATCTGGTGGTCGCCCAGCATATCGCTGAAGGCGAGGACGGTTGATCCTTGAACCCCGTAGAACGTCGTGTACGCCGCATTCCCGTAGACGATGTCCGGCGAGAAGTTCAGCTTGTACTTGTACACACGGTAGTTGCCGGACGAGTCTCTGTTCCCGAGCGGATGGAACATTTCCACTCGCATGCGGGAGGTGAGCGTGTCGCGCGAGACCGGCTGGCCGAAGACATAGTTGCGGAGGTCGACGCGCGCTCCTTCCCCTGATGCCTGCGATGTGTCCCTCGTTGAGGCGACGGCAAGGAGTCCACTCGACAAGCGGATGCTCTTCGTCGAGTCCTTTGCAGCGAGAAGGGAATCGCTCACCGCCGTCTGGGAACGCGCGAGCTCTGCTTCCTGGTGGCGGAACACCGTGAGAGGGACTTCCTTCGCCGGGAGTGTCTTCTCAAACGGCGTGCGGAGCAGGAAGATGTCGAACCCTCCCTTGATCATCGACGCAAACGCGAGCTTGCTCCCGTCGCGCGGGATCGACGGCTGGAAGATCCCGGTGAGCGAGTTCGTGATGGGACGCGACTGGTGTGTTGTGAGATCCATCTCGTAGAGGTTGTTGATGCCGCTCTCATCAGAGACGTAGAGAAGCTTCGATCCGTCGGGCGAGGAGAGCGGGAACGATTTGTCGTAGCCCGGGCGATCCGTGAGGCGGGTGATGCGGCGCGAGTCAACATCGATGGAGCAGATGTCTTCCTGGCCGAAATCGAACTTCGACATGTCAAAGTTCGAGGGGAGCGAGGCAGGGTCGGTCACCGTGCGGCGATCGGAGACAAAGTATATCGTCCTCTCATCGGGGGACCATGCTGGCTCGGAGTCGCTGAAAATGTCGTTCATGAGGTTCGTCAGCTTCCCCGTTGTGAGATCATAGACATAGATGTCAGACTGCAGTATCTTCTGACCCATGAAGGCGAGCTTGTCCCCCCCCGGCGACCATGTCACGGAGAATATACCGTCGAGTCCGAACGTGAGCTTCTGCTCATTGCCGGAGTCGACGTCGATGAGGAAGATCGCGTCCTCTGCGCCCGCCTTCACGGCGATGGCGATCCGCTTCCCGTCGGGTGACCATGAGATGCCCGGTGTGAGGAGGTGGAGCTCCTCGAAGTTGTTCGTTGTATTTCCCTTGACGACCCGCTTAATGATCTTCCCATCGATCGTCGAGAGGAGGTAAACGTCGAAGTAGCCGCTCCGATCGGAGATGAAGGCGATCTTGTCCCCCTGCGGCGAGATCGCGGGACTTGTGTTGTAAAAGTTGCCGTCCTCCGCGTGGTTGGTGAGCCGGCGGGCGAACTCGGCCGGATCCTGTCGCGACGCGACGTCGGGCCAATACACCTTCTTCATCTCGGCCATCCACCGGTCGGAGAGCTCCTTGACGCTCAGTCCGAGTGCCGCACGGACACCCGCCTCGACGCTCCGCGACCCTCTGATCCTGTTAAGGATCTCGCCGATCTTCTGCTCCCCGTACTTCTGCGCGATGTAGTACCAGATCGACTGCCCCCCGCGATAGGCGTAATAGCCGTCGAGGAACTGGATCGGCGGGAGGAGCTCATGGACGGTGACATCGCGCATGAACATGTCTTCGCTCGAGTTCCACTTCACCGACTCGTATTCGGCGAGCCCTTCAGTGACCCACGGCGGAAACTGGAGCTGGATGTTGTTGGCGATGATCGACTGGATGGAGCCGCCGTAAAACATCTCGTTCATGACGGCGTGGACAAGCTCGTGGTGGATAACATGCTGGAACTGACTGTAGCCTCCCTCAAACGGGACGACAACACGGTTCTTGAAAAGCTCTGTGACCCCTCCGACACCCTCCGGGAGGTACTCGGACACAACGTTTGTCTGCTGGAACGCGTTGTGCGACTGGTAGACAATGATCGCAATGCGGGCATCGATGGTGTAGCGGAAGCTCTGCTGGATGGCAACGAGGGATGACTCCGCCTCCGCGGCGGTGAATCGCGCGAGCGGCTCCTCGCCTGCTGTGAAGTAGACGTCGAAATGATCGGACTGGATGAAGTACCAGTTGAAGTGATCGTAGTGGACCTTGTTTTGCCCGAAGTTCTGGGCAATCGCTGACGTGGCAGCGAATACCGCGAACAGGAGGAGGGACCTGATTCGATGGGCTTTCATTAATCCGTTCCTTATTACCGAATCTTAGTTCAATTTAGACCCCATAGCCAAGAAATGCAACGTCATGACGTAGTCTCCTTCATCAGTGTTCGGCGGAAGGGCCGGCCCCCTGCAGGCTCTCGACGGAGTCAATCCCCTCGGGCATCGGCAGGTAGAAACGGACCGGCTGGATTGTGCCATCCCGCTTCAGGCGGCGGCTCACGTGCTTCTTGATGATCACGCTGTGTTCGATGAATACGTCGTCCTCTATGATCGAGCCGAAGATGTAGCTTGTCCCTTTGATGAGCACATTCTTCCCGATCCGAAGCGGGTATTCGTCGCTCCCTGTCATGTTCACACTCGACTCGATCCGCGCCTTGCATCCGATCTCGATGTTCCCCTTGACGATATCGCCTGAGAGGATCTCCACATCGTCATCGATCGAGAACACCTGGTGGGGGAAACAGGAAAGGAGGACGTTCTCTCCCACCGTGACGTTCTTCCCGAACCGGACGTTCCCCTGCACGAACACGTTCTTCTTCAGCGTGAGGTTGTAGTTGACCTGCGTCCCCTTCCCGATGTGCACTCCCTTGCCGATCCTCACGTCGAGCGGGATCCCTTCCCCGTCCAGTTCAACGATCTGGTCCACAACGCTCTCATCGATGAAGAAGTCTTCGGGATCGTCGATCTCAACAATGTCTTTC
>PEWR01000074.1 GCA_002779395.1 Ignavibacteriales bacterium CG07_land_8_20_14_0_80_59_12 | reverse complement strand
TCGACCCCGCATTCGGCACCGGGTGCGTGAAGGTCACGCCTGCCCACGACCCGAACGACTTTGAGATTGCACGCCGCCACAACCTCGAATCGATCGTCGTCATCGACGACTCCGCCCGCATGAACGGGAACGTCCCCGAACAGTACAGGGACCTCGACCGGTTCGAAGCGCGGAAGCGGGTCGTCGCGGATCTCGAGAGGCTCGGCCTCCTCATGAAGACGGAGGAGTATGACCATTCGGTGGGGCACTGCTACCGTTGCGGCACCGTTATCGAGCCGTTCCTCAGCGACCAGTGGTTCGTGAAGATGAAACCGCTCGCGGAACGTGCGCTCGAGGTTGTCCTCAACGGAAGGATCACGTTTTACCCGGACCGCTGGGTGAAAACGTACGAACACTGGATGACGAACATCCGCGACTGGTGCATCTCGCGCCAGCTCTGGTGGGGGCACCGGATTCCGGTCTACTACTGTACGAACGACGGATGTACCGGTATGGTGGTGAGCCGCGATGTTCCGAAGACGCCATGCCCCGTGTGCGGCGGCGGGACGTGGCGGCAGGACGATGATGTCCTCGACACGTGGTTCAGCTCGTGGCTCTGGCCCTTCTCCACACTCGGCTGGCCCGATGAGACGCCGGGCCTCAAGTATTTCTACCCGACGGACACACTCGTCACTGCTCCCGACATCATCTTCTTCTGGGTCGCCCGGATGATCATGGCCGGGATGGAGTTCATGGAGGATATCCCGTTCCGCGATGTCTACTTCACAGGCCTCATCCGCGACATGCAGGGGAGGAAGATGAGCAAATCGCTCGGCAACTCCCCCGATCCCATCGACGTCATGGACGAGTACGGAGCCGACGCGCTCAGGTTCACGGTCATTTACCTCGCGCCGCTCGGGCAGGATGTCCTCTACTCGAACGAGAAGGTGGAGCTCGGACGGAACTTCGCAAACAAGATGTGGAACGCCGGACGGTTCCTCCTCCTCAATGCGAAGACCATCCATGTCGACGAAGCTCGCGCCGATCGCCACCTGGATATTGCAGACCGCTGGATCCTCAGCCGCTATCACCGGACCGTGCTTAGCCTTGAGAGAGCACTCGAACGGTTCGACCTGAACAATGCTGTCCACATCCTCTACGATTTTGTGTGGCACGACTTCTGCGACTGGTATGTCGAGCTCATGAAGGAACGCCTCTACGGTTCGGAGGACGAGGGGGTCCGCGTGGCGGTCCTCTCCCGCGCCGTGGGAATCTTCGAAAGGATTCTCCGTCTCCTCCATCCGTTCATGCCGTTTGTGACGGAGGAGCTCTGGCAGCACGTCAAGGGGAGCGGGGCGGGGGAGACGATCATGCGCGCACCCTACCCGGCGGGCGACCCGTCGTTCATCGACGACACGGTCGAGTCCGAGATGGAGCTCGCGCAAGAGGTTGTCTCGACGATCCGGACGATGCGCGCGGAGCTCGGCATTACGCCCTCGGCCATGTGCACGGTGGTCCTGAAGACTTCCACAGGCGATGAGTCGGCGCTCCTGAGCGCCGGATCTGACTCCATCCGCAGGCTCGCACGCGTCGAGTCGCTCACGATCGGTGTGGATATGATTCGTCCCCGTCCCTCCGTGAGCGGGCTCGCAAAGGGCGTGGAAGTGTTCCTCGCGCTTGCGGGCATCGTCGATGTTGAGGCGGAGCGGAGGCGCGTGGAGAAAGAGATTGCACGCATCACTTCGCAGCTTGAGGCGGCCTCCGCAAAACTTCGGAATCAGAGTTTTGTCGGCCGGGCTCCGGCTGCCGTGATCGAGCGCGAACGGGAGAAAGAGACGAGGTTCTCTGATATGCTTTCCAAACTCCGGCGCCACCTCGAAGAATTCGGGAGGTGAAATTCATGCGGATTTACTCACCGGCAGTCTGGGTTGTGATCCTGTTGATTCTCGTTCCCGTGCTTGCTCTGGGGGGCCGCTGGGAGTGGAAGCGGCCTCTCCCGCAGGGGAACACGCTCAATGGCATTGTCTTTGTCGATGATACGACGGCGTGGGTCCTCGGCGACCACGGGACACTGCGGCGTCTTGAAGCGCTCCCCGGGGGCGGCCTCCGTGCTCTCGACCCGGTCGATCTCGGAACGAGCAATCCGCTCTACGGTATCGACTGCTGCCGGCTCAACATCGACTACGGATGGATCGTGGGCGCCGCGGGGACGATCTACCGCACGACGGATCGGGGAGCTCATTGGGATGCGCCCGCCTCCAATCCCGTGAGGGACGATCCGCGATACGAGCTTGAGAGTGTGGCGGCCACGGGGCCCCTCACTGCATGGGTTGTCGGGAAGGACGGCTTCGTCATGAAGACGACCGACGGCGGGCACTCCTGGCGGACGGTGAGTCTCGGCACAAACGTGTGGTTGTGGAAGGTGTACTTCTTCGATTCCCTGCACGGATGGATCGCAGGCAACGCGGGCGAGATCTACAGGACGGGCGACGGGGGTTCGACCTGGATGAAAACCAGGCAGGCCACGTCTTCGGACGTCCGCGACGTCCAGTTTGCAACTCCGTTGACGGGGTTCGCCGCGGGAGGCGATGGGACCATTCTCCGCACAACAGACGAGGGAGACACTTGGACCGCACTCAACACCGGCCAGAACTCAAAGATGTTGAAGGCGCTCCTCGTCTATGATGAGGCGACCGTTGTCACGGTTGGCGAGGAGGGGACCGTTCTTCGATCCACCAATGCCGGGGCGACGTGGAGTGTGGTCCCCTCTCCTATCACACGCGATCTCAACGCGATCGCCCCGCGTGACCCGCTCCGCTCCTGGGTCGTCGGGCAGTATGGTGCGATGATGATGACGTCGGACCGCGGCCTCACATGGAGCCCCCAGTCAAGCAAGGAGCTCCCCGACCTTTATGCACTGAGGTTCAGGACCGTCGCAGATGGGTGGGCGGCGGGGAGCGGCGGAAGAGTTGTCCACACGACCAATTTCGGTACGACATGGAGAGACATGACTGTTTCTCCGTACAACCTGAACGCCCTTGAGATCATTGACTCGCTCAACGTCGTCGTTGCCGGTGATTATGGCAGGGTGTTTCGAACGAGCGATGCGGGAGTCACCTGGTCACAGGTTGCGCTGGGCACGACAACCGCAAGCATCTGGGGCCTGGTCCGCAGCGGCGTCCGAAGTCTCTGGGGCGTGGGTGGATCCGGGACGGTTATCCGCTCAACCGACGGCGGCGCCACGTGGGTCAGGCAGAGCACGACGAGCGGAGACATCCTTTTCGGCGTCTCGTTTGTCGCCGATTCGCTGAACGGCTGGGCCGTGGGCTTTGGGGGAACCATCCTGCACACAACGAATGGCGGAACCTCCTGGCAAAAGCAGTCAAGTCCGACAAGGAACACTCTCTTCGGTGTGAAATTCACGGACCTCAACCTTGGTTGGGCCGTCGGGGAAAACGGGCTCTGCCTCCGGACACAGAACGGCGGCGCGACCTGGGAAGCTGCTTCGACGCCGAACAACTCGAGTTCACTTTTTGGTATCGCGATGGTCCCTTCGTCCCGTCCCGGGTCTGTGCGCGGATATGCCGTGGGTCAGTACGGGACGCTCTGGCAGACGGGCGACACCGACGGTAGAGTGTGGGTCATGGATGGCCTTGGAACCTCGAATACGTTCCGGGCGATGTGGCTCGTCGACGAGGACGCGTGGGTTTGCGGCGACGGAGGCACGATTCTTCGCGGCTCGGGGATCGTGGCAGTCCGTGAGGACGTCCCAAGGGTCCCTCCACGGTACGCTGCGCTTGCGCAGAACTACCCGAACCCGTTCAACCCGACGACGACAATCAGCTTCGCCACTTCGCGGCCGGGCTACGTGAGTCTCAGGGTCTACGATGTTCTCGGAAGAGAAGCGGCGACCCTCTGCGATGCGTACTTCACGGCTGGGGACCACGTTGTGCGGTTCGACGGACATGATCTCCCTGCAGGTATCTACCTCTATGTCCTCCGCGGGGATGACTTCGTCATGACACGGAAGATGAATCTTGTCCGGTGATCGTGACCGGAGGGTTTTCAGACGAGGATGGAAGAATGACAATCGAGTCGATGAACGAGTTCGCAGATACCCTTCTCAGGGAGCGTGATGAGGCGCGGCGTGCAGGGCAGGAGTGGTGGCATGCCGTGGTCCCTCTCCCTGCGTCGACCGGAGAGATCGCGGCCCTCATCGATCATACGAGCCTGAAGGCCGACACAGTCCCTGATCAGATCCGGGTGCTGTGCCGTGAAGCGAAGGAGCACCGCTTCGCGAGCGTGTGCGTGAACTCGCGGTTTGTGCCTCTCTGTGTTCATGAGCTCGAAGGGAGCGGCGTTCCCGTCGCGGCGGTCGTTGGTTTCCCGCTCGGCGCATCGAGCACAACGGTGAAGGTGTGCGAGGCGGAGGATGCGTTGAGGAACGGCGCGAGAGAGCTTGACCTGGTGATTCCGGTCGGCCTGCTGAAAGCGGGACTCATCGATGAAGTGTTCATCGACATTGCGGGTGTCGTGGAAGTAGCCCGCCGGCACCGTGCAATCGTCAAGGTGATCATCGAGGCGTGCTACCTTACCGACCGTGAGAAAATCGCCGCGTGTCTTCTTTCAAAGGGGGCGGGAGCGGATTTCGTGAAGACATCGACTGGTTTCGGTCCCCGGGGTGCGACGCCGGACGACGTCGCGCTCATGAGAAAGGCGGTCGGCCCGTCGATGGGTGTGAAAGCGGCGGGCGGAATCAGGACGAAGGGGGTTCTGCTCACAATGGTCCGCCACGGGGCGAACCGGATCGGTGCAAGCGCGAGCGTTCAGATCGTCGGAGGCTCAACATCCAAATGAAGGAGGAAACAATGAAATCGATGCTCAGTGTACTCTCGGGACTGGTGATCGGCACCTCGTTGATTCTTGGGTTTGCGTCGTGCTACTCTTGGCGGAAAGCAGCCGGCTCAACGGGTGAGGAGACGCGGGGGGCGCTTCCCCCCAAGCCTCTCGTCTCAAAGCAGGATACGGTCGAGGTCGAAGTCCTGCCGCCTGCCCGCTCGGACACTTCCCACATGGTGACGATGAAGCCCGCAGAGAGCGTCATCGAGACCTGGAAGTTCACCGTCCAGATCGGGGCGTTTGAGTCGCGCGAGAACGCCGAACGGCTCCAGAAGCTCGCCGAAGAGCAGCTCCAGAAGCCGGTCCAGCTCGCAGTGGAGGGGAGCCTTTACAAGCTGACGGTCGGCGAGTTCACGACGAAGGAGGAGGCTTATAGCTACCGGGCGCTTCTCCAGAAGCAGTATGGATCACAGTACAGCGATGCATGGGTCGTTCCGTCGAAGAAGTGAGTCAACAGTGCGGACCCGGGCGCGGTGGCAAAGCCCACCGCAGCCGTGGATATGCAGAAACAGGATGACAGGATGAAAGCGGTGAAGGGCCGCACGCTTGTGCAACTCTCCTTCGCATGGGGCCTTCTCCTCGGGCTTGCCCTTGTTCTCGGCTGCGCATCGGAGAAGGAGTCAGGGAGAGTCTCCCGGCCTGCGCGCTCAAGCAACATCACAATCGATGAGGCGGAGTCCGGGTTCGATCCATCGCACTACAACCCATCGGTCGCGCGGATTGATACACTCCTCGAGCGAAGCTGGGCAAAGGGGCAGAGCCAGGAGCGACCCGTGGCCCTCGCCACCGAGACTGCTGGGGGATTCCGCGTCCAGGTCCTCATGACCAAGGACATCGATGAGGCGGGGAGGACTCGAACGGCACTTCAATCCGCTGCTCCGTCTGACTCGGCCTACGTGATCTATGAACCACCGTACTACAAGGTTCGCGCAGGTAACTTCCGAACGCGCTCGGAGGCGGCAGAGCTCATGGAGATCCTGCAGCAGCGTGGTTTCCCGGATGCGTGGGTGGTGCCTGACGAGGTCGTCGTTCCGCAATACTGAGACGGGGACGGGCCCCGCACATCCGTCACTCAAATCTGAACGTGATTCCTTCGACGGGCCAGCGGGCGCGGACCCGAATCGTGTCTGGGAACACTGCAAAGGGGGCGGCCGGGCGGAACGGCAACACGCTCCCGAAGTCATACTTTCCGGTTGTGCTCCTGTATCCTCGCAGCGTGTAGCGCCCCTCTGGGACATTCCCAAATTGGAACGTCCCGGTGTCAGGCAGGACAACCGTGAATGAGGCCGGCGGCTCCACGCGCGTTGCTGTCATCACGACGTTCCCCCCTTGTCTTCCCGCGGTCGTGTCGATGACCACACCCGAGAGCGAGCCGAGAGTTGATGTCCGGGCGGTCCAGAACGTGAGCCGCAACGGACGCACGGCTTTCAGGCCGGCGAGTGTCATGACTGCGTCCGCCGGGGCGGAGAGTCCGTAACGCGCATCAAGTGAGAGGGGATCGGGAAGACGGAGGCTCACACTCGCCGCGTCCAACCAGCGCAGGTGATAGCGTACAGCCGCCCCGGTCGAGTCTGTGAAGCGGAGCGAGTCAGCGAAGTTCTTGCTCACGACCGCATCGCTGAACGAAAGTCCGATCGGCGCGCCGGGCTGAACGTCACGCGCACTGTCTGCGATCGTGGATGAGAAGAGACGCGGTGGAAGCGTGTCGGGGACCGCACTGCCCGTGAAGGGTGCGGTCCGGATTTCCAGGGCGATCCCCAATCCGCTTACATCCCACACGCTGTCGACTGTCGCCCGGTACTGCATGCCCGAAGTCTGCGCCGCTGTCGCTGCGGTGATCGACGAGAACTGCTGAGGGCTGAGAAAGAGCGCCTGGACCGGGAGGGATTTTCCGAGCGAGTCCGTGATCGTGACGTGAGCGCGATCGAAGCGCGCTGTGTCGATCCCTTTGCTCAACCGCAACTCGACATGCCGGCGGTCAATGGCCGATGCCAGGAGGAGCCGCGGCTGCACGTTGTCCTCTTTTGTCAGCATGAAGTTGAGATGCATTACACGCTGAGCGCCTGTATCGATCCTCACATCACCTCGCGGGACTCCGATTGCATCGAGGCCGCGATCATACCGCAGATTTCGATCCTCATCCCGGAGGGCGAAAACACGGAACATCCCCGGGGGAAGGTGAGTGAGCGTGTAACGTCCGTCATTCCCGGTCTGGCTCACGAAGTCGGGCGATTCGCGGCACGGGTCACAGGTCCCAAACGGACGATGCATCAGGTCATATGCGAGGATCATCACGCCTGCCCGCCTCTCGTCGTACACCCTTCCCCCGATGGATGCACGGTCGATACGTTCGCCCGTCGAGAAAGCGAACGAGTAGGCTTCCGCGAGCCGGTTTCGGTTCCGTGTGTCGATGATGTCGGTCCCGAGCGTCACGACGTACGTTGTGTTCTTCCTGAGGGAATCGCTCCATGAGACGGTGACCTCTCTTCCTCCCCAGTCAAATTCAAGAGTGCCCACCGGAGGCGATATGAAGATCGATTCCTCAAAGGACCTGCGATCGACGTACTTGTTGAACTCGACGGAGACCGACTGTGTGGATACACCGGTTGCGTTGTTCGGCGGGCTCGTTGTCACGACGCTCGGAGGTGTTGTGTCGACGGGGCCGCCGCCGGGAGATAACTGTCCTGCGCATCCGGCAAAGAGGAGAGTGAAAAGGAACGGCAGGAAGCGGTTCCCATGTTGTAGATAGGTGACGGGCATGACGGAGAACAAAAATAGAAAACTCCCGACCCAACTGCAACGCCTTCACACTTGTCTCTGCGTGCGAGACATCGCCGAACATCGGAAATCCGTGACATGGTCAGCCGGGGCTACGTCCCTCCACAATCCCCTGTTCCGGCCCCAAAGGGGATCCCGGACCACGATCCGTTATCAGACCTGCCTTTGGCTCTCTGTTTCTTGACAATCTTGGCGATTTCCGGTATATTTTTAGGAGAGGTGAGATGATGCCGGACGCCCTGCAAGAAATCGCTTATGACATCGACCATAAATTGAAGATAGACCGACGGTTTGTCGTGGCGGAGGCGAGGGTCCTGAAGAAACCGGCAGGAATCGAGTTCATTGGGTCAAGCGCCTATGCAGCCCGCCGCGCGCAGGAGATCTTCTTGAGTTCCGCCAAGAGGCTCAAGAGGCGGCGCGCATGGGGAGGCAGAGCAAGCGGTTTTTCGTTTACAGTTCACCTCCTTCCCGATGCCGGCGTCGGGGAGGAGTCCGTCGGCTTTTCAAAGGCTGCTTCGGCACCGGTGATGCGGCGGCCGTTGCACGCTTCGGAGATCGTCACGCAAGTCCTCCTCGCCGAGTCGTTTGATGTGCTTCAGCGTGACGCCAATTGGATCAGGGTAAGGCTTCATTCGGACGGCTACGTCGGCTGGGTGAGTCCGGCCCAGGTTGAGCTCTGCTCACCCGGAGAGCTTGCCGCCTGGGAGCGGCTTCCGCGTGCCGAGGTTTTCGAGAACCTCCTCCATGTGAAGAAAAGGCCGTCGCCGCAATCTGAGACTGTGAGAGATGCGGTGGCGGGTGTCCGGCTCCCGGCGGGCGCGGGCTGGGACGGCTGGACAGAGGTGCTTCTTCCGGATGGTGTGAGGGGGTGGGTCCCGTCTGACGGCATCCGACTTGTGCGCCGGCGTCAATATCCGGTGCCAACCGAGGCGATCGTGAAGACGGCGAAGAGGTTCCTCGGTGTCCCCTATCTCTGGGGAGGGAGGTCCTCGATCGGCTTCGATTGTTCGGGCTTTGTACAAACGGTGTTCCGCCTGAACGGCGTCGAGCTTCCCCGGGATGCGAGCTTGCAGTGGCGTGTGGGGAAGCGGGTCGGCAGGAATCCGCGCAGCATGCAGAAAGGCGATCTTGTCTTCTTTCACGACGAAAGAGGGGCCATCTCCCACGTCGGCATCGCGATCGGGGGAAGGTGTGTCATCCACGCATCGGGGTACGTGCGCGTCGACAGTATGGACCCCCGTGATCCCAGGTACGAAGAACGGCTCCGCACGATGTTTGCCGGCGCGCGGCGACTCGAGACTTGATGACAGGGGGTGAATGTCTTCAGCGAAAGGCGATTCCACGGAAACGGTTCGGGTCCGATGAACATTAAAGTCCTGGTGCTGAACCAGAACTATGAACCGATGAGTGTCTGTAACGTCAAGAAGGCCGTCATTCTTCTCTACCTCGGAAAGGCCGAGCTGGTCGAGTCAAAGAATGGAAAGGCTCTCCATTCGGTCTCCAGCACAATGCCGTGTCCGAGCATCGTCCGTCTTTCGGTCTTCATTCATGCTCCGTTCAAGCGTGTCGTTCTCACGCGAAAGAACATCCTGCGCCGCGACGCGTACCGGTGCCAGTACTGTGGAGGAACCGGGCTTCCGCTCACTGTCGACCACGTGATCCCCAAGGCGCAGTGCGGAGAGGATGCCTGGGAGAACCTGGTGAGCGCCTGCCTCAGGTGCAACAACAAGAAGGGGGACAGGACTCCGGAAGAAGCTCGCATGCCGCTTCTGCGGCGCCCGCGAAGACCGAGCCACGTCACCTTCATCCGTCACTTCGTGGGACAGGTCGACGAGGGGTGGAAGCCGTATCTCTTCATGAGCTGAGTGTGCCGCCGGGTGCGGAACAGCACGTCGTAGAGGGAGAAGATCGTTCTGACACTTCAGGAAACGCCGAAGAAAACCATCCTCAGCGGGATGCGGCCGACGGGGAAGCTCCACATCGGACACCTTGTCGGGGCGCTTGAGAGTTGGGTCGCACTTCAGGGCTCATATCAGAACTATCATCTCATCGCGGATTACCATGCACTGACAACGAATCTCGAGACGTCGCACCTCCGTGAGAATACCATCGAGATGCTCATCGACTGGATCGCGGCCGGAATCGATCCGGCCAGGAGCCCGGTGTTCCGGCAATCACAGGTAAAGGAGCATACGGAGCTTCATCTCATATTCTCCATGCTCATCACGACCGCCAGGCTTGAGCGGAACCCGACGCTCAAGAACCAGGTCCGGGACCTCCACATAGAAAACGTCGTCTACGGGCACCTCGGCTACCCGGTGCTTCAGGCGGCCGACATCCTCCTCTACAAGGGGGAGCTCGTCCCGGTCGGCGAGGACCAGGTGCCGCACGTCGAGATCACACGCGAGATCGCGCGGAGGTTCAATGCAACGTATGCAACGGTGTTTCCCGAGCCCGAGCCGAAGTTGACAGCCTTCGCGCGCCTTCCCGGACTCGATGGCGGTGCGAAGATGAGTAAGTCACTCGGCAACACAATTCTTCTTTCCGATCCTCCGGAAGAGATTCAGAGACGGATGCGGGGCGCGGTCACGGATCCGCAAAAGATCCGCAGGGGTGACCCCGGAAGGCCGGACATTTGCCTTGTCTTCACCTATCACAAGAAATTCAATCCCGCTGAGGTCGATGACATCCGGGAAGGGTGCGAGTCTGGAAGGCTCGGTTGTGTCGACTGCAAGCGCCGCTGTGCTGAGCGCATCGCGCAGTACCTCGCTCCGATGCGCGAGAAGCGGAGTTACTACGAGTCGCACCCGCCGGAAGTCGAAGAGATCCTTGCGGACGGCGAGCGCCGGGCACGGACCGTCGCGGAGGCAACGATGGCGGAAGTCCACGACGCGATGCATCTCGGGTGATGATATGGGCACGCGGCCTCGGAAGGGTGGCGTGCGAAGGGGCGATAGATGAGATGATGAAGCGACAGGCGAACGGCGGGAATCGGACATGTACCGTGTAAAACTCCAGGACTTCGAGGGTCCCCTCGACCTTCTCCTCTTCTTCATCAAGTGTGACGAGCTGGATATCTACAACATCCCGATCGCCTCGCTCGCGAAGGAGTTCCTCGAGTACGTCCGCCTCATGGAGGTCCTCGACCTTGATGTCGCCGGCGAGTTCATCGTCATGGCCTGCGATCTCATGAAGATCAAGGTGAGGATGCTCCTCCCGGCGTCCGAGGGGGAGGAGGAGGAGACCGAGGATCCGCGCGCCGATCTCATCCGGCGGCTCCTCGAGTACAAGAAGTACAAGGAGCTGGCCGGGGACCTCTCGCGCTCCGAGAGAAAGCAATCGAGAGTCTTCTACCGCCAGAATTTCCAGCGCGATCCCCGGCTCGCCCCCGTGGAGGATGACTCGACGCTCCTGCGGAATGTGACAATCTTCGACCTCATGTCGGCGTTCAAGCGGGCGCTCGATCAGATGCCAAAGAAGACGGTGCACGAGGTGCAGCGCGCACCGGTCACCATCGAAGAGATGGCTGAGCATGTCCTCCGGTCGCTCAACGAAAGGCCGCGCCTCACGTTCCTCGAGATCGTTGCCGGGATGACCGAGCGCATCCGCATCGTCGTCACGTTCGTCGCACTGCTTGAGCTCATCAAGACCGGTATGATCGAGCTTCAGCAGGAAGAGGTGTTCGGCGAGATCTGGGTTGCTCGCGCATCCGGCTGCGCCGCTCTTCCGCAATTCGAGGAAATGGGGTACGCGGGGTGACGGAAGAGACTGTCGGCGGCTTCGATGATCCGCGGCGCCGGATCATCGAAGCCCTCATCTTTGCATCTGATGAACCTCTCTCCATCTTGGACCTGAGGGGACTGCTCGGCGAAGACACGTCCGCTTCGGGCGCCCCGGCGGCGGCTCCCGAGGGGATGGGTCCCGATGCCGCGGCGCCAGCGAACCTCGGCGCGGAAGAGATCAGGAAGATCATCGATTCCGTCAACGAGGAGTATTCCGCGTCGCACCGTGCCTTCCGGATCATCGAAATCGCCGGCGGGTTCCAGTTCTCGACACTCCCAGAGTTCGCGCAATGGCTCGGACGCCTCTTCCGTGAACACGCACGCCGCAGGCTCTCACAGTCCGCACTCGAGACCCTTTCCATCGTCTCGTACAAGCAGCCGGTGAGCAAGCCGGAGATCGAGGCGATCCGGGGCGTCAATGCCGACTACGTCCTGAAAACCCTCCTCGAAAAGAACCTCGTCACCATTATCGGGAGGGCGTCGACCCCGGGGCGGCCCCTTCTCTACGGCACGACGCAGGAGTTCCTCAGGAGGTTCGGGCTGAGAGACCTCGATGACCTTCCGAAGCCGCGCGAGATCAACGAGCTCTTCACCGACGACGAGGATGTTCGTCAGCGTGTGATGAGGGAGCTCCGCGACGGCGAGACGGAAGTCGGCGACGAAGAACTTGACCTCTTCATGAAAGAGCACCTGCACCTTGGGAAGACCGGATCCGAATCGCCGTCCGACGAAGCGGGCGAATCCCCGGAGGCCCGTCCCCCGGGAGAAGGGGAGCAGGCTCCCCCGGGAGAAGGGGAGCAGGCTCCCCCGGGAGAAGGGGAGCAGGGGCGGGACGAGCTCCCCGCAGAATGAGATGGAAGCCCCGAGGAGCCTCCTCCGCCTTAACCACTTCCTCGCGCGGGCCGGCGTCTCCTCGCGCCGCGCGGCGGATGGACTTATCGCTTCGGGTGCCGTCGCGGTGAACGGCGCCGTCGTGACAGAGCTCGGGACGAAGGTCGACCCGGTGAAGGACTCCGTTCTTGTCGACGGTGTCCGCGTGAGGCTCGGGAGGCGGCACGTCTACATCGCGCTCAACAAGCCGTGCGACTGCATCACGACGGCGGCCGACGAAAGGGGCCGGCGCACGGCACTCGACCTCGTCGACTGCGGAGACCGAGTCTTTCCGGTGGGACGCCTTGACCGGAACACCACGGGTCTTCTGCTTCTCACGAATGACGGTGAGCTTGCACGCCGCCTCATGCATCCGGGATACGGCGTTCCGCGGGTCTACCTGGTGCGTCTCGACCGGCCGCTCACTCCGGCTGAGCGGACGAAGCTCGAGCTGGGGGTTTTCATCGAACCGGGGGTGCGGGTTGCGTGCTCCATCCTCCGAGTGGCCCCCGGCGACGAGTCTGTGGAGATCCTCCTTCACGAAGGAAAGTACCACGAAGTGCGGAGAATTTTTGCGAGCCTTGGCCGCGAGGTGAAGAGGCTTCATCGAGTCTCGTATGCGGGGATCACGGTTGGTGGGCTCGCGAGGGGGGAATGGAGGTACCTCCGTTCCGAGGAAGTGGCACGGCTGAGAGCCGCCGTGCATCTCGTGGAGAAGCCCGCAACGAGACGGGTCATGCCCAATGAGTGAACGTTAGCGCATGCGAGTTGTGAAAGGGGGGTCTGTGGAGCATCAGGAGTTTCAGGAAGAGTTGAACGTCCTTATCCAGCGGCGGCGCGATGAACTTGCAGCGCTCCGCGAACGCGGGATCAACCCGTACCCGTACTCGTTCCGGAAGACGCACCGGTCAGCGGATATTCTTGCGACGTTCCGTGATGACACCGCGGGTGAAAACGTCGCCGTCGCGGGGCGCATCCTGTCGATCCGTCGCATGGGGAAGGCGTCTTTCGCTCACCTCCTCGATTCCAGTGGGAAGATCCAGGTGTACCTCCGACGCGATGACATAGGCGAAATGTACGACGCGTTCCGTCTCATGGACATCGGCGACATCATCGGCGTGGAGGGCTTCGTGTTCAGGACGAAGATGGGGGAGGTCTCGGTGCACGCACGGGCGGTCACCCTCCTCTCCAAGTCCGCGCGCCCGCTGCCGATCGTCAAGGAGAAAACCGACGAGCGTGGGAACAAGATCGTATTCGATCAGTTCGCTGACAAGGAACTCCGCTACCGTCAGCGGTACGTCGACCTCATCGTGAACCCCGGGGTGCGAGATGTGTTCCGGGAGCGCGCGCAGATCCTCCGGACAATCCGGAACTTCCTTGATGCGCGCGGCTGTCTTGAGGTTGAAACGCCTGTCCTCCAGCCGATCTACGGGGGTGCCTCGGCGCGGCCGTTCATCACGCACCACAACGCACTTGACATCGACCTTTACCTCCGCATCGCTGATGAGCTCTACCTCAAGCGTCTTATCGTCGGCGGTTTCGACGGCGTCTACGAGATAGCGAAGGACTTCCGGAACGAGGGGATGGACCGGTTCCACAACCCCGAATTCACCATGCTCGAGCTCTACGTTGCCTACCAGGACTACGTCTGGATGATGAAGCTCGTCGAGGAGCTTGTCGGCACGGTCACGCGGGAACTCTGCGGGACGACGGAAGTCCCGTCCGGCGGCACGGTCATCGACTTCGCTTCGCCATGGAAGCGGATCACAATGTTCGACGCGATCCGCGAGTATGCCGGCGAGAACCTTCGTGGTCTTGGAGAGCAGGACCTGCGGCGCATCGCAAGGAAGCTTGATGTGCCAGTTGAGCCGGAGGCGGGAGCCGGGAAGATCATCGATGAGATCTTCAGCGAGCGCGTTCAGCCTCAGCTTATCCAGCCAACCTTCATCATGGATTACCCGCTCGAGATGTCTCCGCTCGCGAAACGGCACAGGAGCGAGGAGGGGCTCGTCGAACGTTTTGAAGCCATGGTGAACGGACAGGAGCTCTGCAATGCGTTCTCGGAGCTCAACGATCCCGCCGACCAGCGCGCGCGGTTCGAAGAGCAGATGAAGCTCCGTGCGCGCGGCGACGAGGAGGCGCAGATGCTCGACGAGGACTTCCTCCGCGCCCTCGAATACGGCATGCCCCCGACCGCCGGGGTCGGCATCGGGATCGACCGCCTTGTCATGCTCTTAACGGGGCAGGAGTCAATCCGGGACGTCATCCTCTTTCCGCACATGCGGCCGGAGCGCTGACCCTCGCCCGGTGAACCACAGGACACTTCATCACGGCGTGAACAGGACCACCTTATGAGAACTGTGACGCTTGCCCTTGGCATCCACAACCACCAGCCGCTCGGGAATTTCGATTCGGTCTTCGAGCACGCATACGAGCATTCGTACCGCCCGTTTCTTGATGTTCTCAGGCGGCACGCGCATGTACGCCTCTCGCAGCACTATTCCGGCATTCTCCTGGCCTGGCTTGCCGCGCACCACCCGGAGTTTATCGAGCAACTCACCGCTCTCGTTGCCGCGGGACAGGTGGAGATGATGACGGGCGCCTACTACGAGGCGATCCTTCCCGCCATCCCCGACGCCGACAAGCTGCTCCAGATCCGGAAACTCTCCACCGAGATCCGCCGTCTTTTTCACGTCACGCCTCAGGGGATGTGGCTTGCCGAGAGAGTGTGGGAGGCGTTTCTCGCGAAGCCGATCGCGGATGCCGGTGTGAAGTTCATCGCGGTCGACGATTCCCACTTCAAACACGCAGGTCTCACGGAAGAGGAGCTCCTCGGGTACTTTGTCACGGAGGAACAGGGGGCGATGCTGAGGGTTTTCCCGATCAGCAAGCGCCTCCGGTACGCGATCCCGTTCCAGCCGGTCGAGGCGACGACCGACTACCTCAGGAGTGCGGCGACGGAGGATGGCCAGACCGTCGTCGTCTTCGCCGATGACGGCGAGAAGTTCGGTGTTTGGCCGAAGACGTTCAAGCATGTGTACGAGGAAGGTTGGCTCGACCGCTTCTTCACGGCGCTCGACGTGAACAGCGACTGGATCCGCGTCCGGCACTTCTCGGACATCGCCGACAACATTCCCCCGCGCGGGCGCATCTATCTCCCGAACGCCTCGTATGCCGAGATGATGCACTGGGCGCTTCCGCCCAAAACGTTCCTCGAGTACGAGGAGATGGAGAAATTCCTCGAGGCGGTCCCGCGCCGAGATGTCTTCGAGAAGTTTGTCCGCGGCGGGTTCTGGCGCAACTTCCTCGCGAAGTACCCCGAGGCAAACCAGATGCACAAGAAGATGCTGAGGGTCTCGTCACGCGTCCACGCCGCCGCCCGGCGAAGGAACCCTCCTCGACAGGTTCGGAAGGCCCTTGACCACCTCCTTGGGGCACAGTGCAACGACGCGTATTGGCACGGCGTGTTCGGAGGACTTTACCTCCCCAACGTCCGCTTCCCTGTCTACAGGAGCCTCATTGATGCGGAGCGGGCGCTTGACCGCATTGTCCGCCCCCGGGGAGTTGCGGCGGAAGTGACCGATTTCGACTGCGACGGTCACGATGAGGTCCTGGTCGAGTCCGATGTGGTGAACGCGTACTTCAAGCCCTCCGAGGGAGGGAGACTCTTCGAGCTCGACTTCAAGCCGGGCCGCTACAACATCCTCGATATCGTCTCGCGCCATGAGGAAGGCTACCACCGGAAGCTCCGCGAGGCGGCGGGGACGGGCGGGGGTTCGACTCCTGCAGCGGACAACGTCGCAAGCATCCATGACGTCGTTCAATCAAAGGAGACGGGACTCGAGAAGCTCCTGACATACGACTGGTACCAGCACGGCTCGTTCGTCGACCATTTCTTCGGTGAGGGCCTCACGCTTGAAGGATTCGGCGCTGCACGCTACCCCGAGCTGGGGGATTTCGTAAACCGACCGTACGCTGCTTCGGTGAAGAAGGTGAAGGGTGGCATTGATCTCCGCCTCACACGCACCGGCGGTGTGTGGAGCGGCAATGAGCGGCGCCCGGTGCGCGTGAGGAAAACGCTTCACTTCTCCAGCGGCTCGAGCACGATCGATGCAGAGTACGTCATCGAGAACCTCGATGGCACACCGTTCGACGTTTGGTTCGGCGTTGAGTTCGCCTTCGGTTTCATGGCGGGCGATGCGCATGACCGGTACTACGAGTTTGAAGGCGTCGGACTCGACGACCGGCGGCTGAGGAGCTGCGGGATCGTCGAAGACTGCACGCGTGCTTCGGTGGTTGATGAGTGGCTCAAGGTCCGCGCCTGCGTCGGGCTGGAGGTTCCTGCGGCGTGGCTCCGCACGCCGATCGAAACGGTCTCACTTTCAGAAGCCGGTTTCGAGCGCGTCTACCAGGGAACGATCTGCGTGCCGAACTGGAAGTTCCGCCTCGAGAAGAGACACGGTATGCGCGTGCGGCTTTCGCTTTCCCGGAGATGAAGCGCTCGCGCCGGTAGGACTTCTGCCGCCGTTTTCATATCTTTCAATGGACCTCCATCACGAATTGGACTGACGCCTCGATTTGTCACCTCAGATCTTCGCTTCTGACCCGGACCGGAACGACACCCCTGTCATCAGTGTTATCATTCCGACCTACTGCGAGGAGAAACTCCTCGAACATGTCTTGCGCCAGTTTACGCCGGAGATTCGCCGCGCGCTCCGTTGTGAAGTCATTGTGAGCGACGGCGGATCTACGGACGGCACCCTGGAGATCGCGCGGCAGCACGCCGATTCTGTCGTCCTACACAACGGCCCGCACCGGCAAACGATCGCAGAGGGGAGGAACGCCGGTGCGGCACAGGCACGCGGCTCGGTCCTTATGTTTGTGAATGCCGACACGAGGCTCCGTGATCCCGCCGGATTCCTCCGCGGCGCACTTGAGGCATTGAGCGGCCCTGGAGTCGTAGCTCTCACGTGCAGTGTGTACGTTTACCCCGAAGAGGAGACGCTGAGCGACAAGGTCTTCCAGCGGTTCTACAATCTTGTCTTCTGGGCGGCAAACGTCGTTCGAGTCGGGATGGGCCGCGGCGAGTGCCAGATTATCCGGCGTGATGTCTTCGAGCGGGTCGGCGGGAATGCGGCGTCGCTTGCCGCTGGAGAGGATTTCGAGCTCTACACGCGGCTCATACGCGAAGGGAAAGTGAAGTTCCTCTGGGGGCATACAGTCTACGAATCGCCGCGGCGATACCGGAAGCTCGGCTATCTCCGGGTAACCGGGATGTGGTTCCGGAACGCCGTTTCCGTCAAGTTCTTCGGACGCTCCGCCATCGGGCATTGGATGCCCGTCCGGTAGGTCCGCCCGACGAAAGACGAGCCGTCTTGATTAGCGAGCCGGGTTTTGGTAGATTGAGATTTCAAGCGGAGGGAGAGGGTTGAGATGCTCAGACAGTGGGGTGCAAGCATGAAGAAGCGGTTTTCCTGGCCGGTCGTCATCCTCTGTGTCATCGGGGGAATCCTCCTCGGGACCCAGGTGCCCGCGCTCTTCTCGGGGGACAACGTTATCCAACAGTCCCAGAAGCTCCTGGAAGTCCTGAACACGACCGTGAAGAACTATGTTGACCCCGTCGACACACAGAAGCTCGTTGAAGCCGCGGTGAACGGGATGCTCGGTTCACTCGACCCGCATTCTGTCTACATCCCGCCGGAGCAGATGAAGAAGGTGACGGAGGACTTCCAGGGGAGCTTCGAAGGTGTTGGGATAGAGTTCTCGGTCGTCAACGACACCATCACCGTGGTCCAGCCCATCGGGGGCGGCCCTAGCGCATTGGTCGGGATTCTCTCGGGTGACAAGATCGTCAAGATTGAAGGGAAGTCTTCGATCGGCTTCAACAACGATCAGGTCATGAAAGCGCTTCGCGGCCCGAAGGGAACGAAAGTGTCCGTGACGATTGTCCGCGAAGCAGTGAAGGAGCCGCTCGAGTTCGGCATCATCAGGGACAAGATCCCCCTCTACAGTGTTGATGTTGCCATCATGGTGAACAACGAGGTAGGCTACATCAGCGTGAACAGGTTTGCACAGACAACACACGACGAGATCGTGAAGGCCATCGAGACGCTCAGGGGCCAGGGGATGAAGGAGCTTATCCTTGATCTCCGGGCAAACCCGGGTGGGTACCTCGACCAGGCGGTCCTGGCCGCGGATGAGTTTCTCCCGGCGGGGAAGAAGATCGTCTACACGAAGGGGCGGCGGGATGAATTCGACGAGCAGCACTTCTCCGACGGAGCGGGCAAGGCACAGGACATTCCGCTCGTCGTACTGATCAGTCGTTTCTCCGCATCAGCCAGCGAAATCCTTGCGGGTGCCGTGCAGGATTGGGACCGCGGACTCATCGTCGGCGAGACGAGTTTCGGGAAGGGACTTGTCCAGCGGCAGTACCCCCTCAACGACGGATCATCGTTTCGTCTCACCATTGCGCGCTACTACACGCCGAGCGGCCGCCTCATCCAGCGTCCGTACAGCATCGGAAAGTCGAGCTACATCGCCGACGCGATGAAGCGCGATGAGATCGAAGGAGAGAATATCACGCACAGCGAGGAGCGCGACTCCACGCGGCCGGTCTACAAGACCGCTGGCGGGCGGACTGTCTACGGCGGCGGCGGCATTACGCCCGACTACATTGTGAAGTCCGACAGCGTGACGCCGCTCTCGGAATCGCTTATCCGGAAAAACATCTTCTACGAGTACACCGTTTCCGGGATGGGGAATGCACTTGCAGAGATCCGCGATCGGTACCAGAGCAAGTTCCCCGATTTCCGCGACCAGTTTCGGTTCAACGACGCGCAGATGCGCGACTTCCTCCGCTACGCCAGGGGGAAGGGGGTCGAGATCAAGGAAGACCAGTACACGAGAGACCGGAAGTTCATCGAGGCCCGCCTGAAGGCGACCCTCGCCCGCTCACTCTGGGGGAACGACGGTTGGTATTCGATCATGCTCCTCGAGGACAACCAGTTTGAGAAGGCCATGACGCTTTTCCCGGAAGCGAAGAAGATCGCCGGTCTCCGTTGATGGCGCCGGTCCTACACCGGATGAAACAGGGCACACCGCTCAGCCGTGCGTTCATCTCGCTGGCGGTGGGGAGCGTTGTGCTTGCGGCTGTCACAATGGTGAGCAGGCCGGCGGCACCGTCTTTTTCACAGCAGTCCGGCGAGCCGGGCATCGAGCGTGTGCTCGTGCCGGGGGAGGAGCTCGTTTACAAGGTCAGCTACCTGTTCAACCTCGGCGAGATCCGGACGAAGGTTCTCGAGCAGCACCGTGACAACGGGCAGCTTCGATACAAGCTTGCAGCGTACATCAAATCATATCCGCTCGTTCCCTACCGCGTACGAAGCACGATGGAAAGCAGTGTCGATTCCCTGTACCGGTCCTGCTGGTACCAGTCGAAAGAACTGGACGGCGGGGAATGGAAGTACATCCGGTACACGTACGGCAACGGCGGCAGGTCGGTTGCGGTGAAGATCTGGCGTGGGGGCGAGACGCTTGTCGACACGGTGCTTCAGACGAAGGGGGACTTCCAGGATGGGCTCTCGCTCCTTTTCTTTGCGCGCGGCGTTGTCCACCGGCGCGGGACGGTAAGCGCGCCAACGCTCGCCGGCTCGATGGAAGGGACAACCCATCTCAACCTCACGGGCGAGACCGCACGTGTTCAGATCGATGCTGTTGGTTACCCTGTGAAGGTCCTGCGTCTTGACGGGCGCGCCGATTTTATCGGCTTTTTCGGACTCACCGGGGGATTTGAAGGCTGGTTCAGCAACGACGATGCAAGCATTCCCATCACCGCGAAGCTTCACGTGATCATAGGAAGCGTCAGCGTGGAGCTGCAGGAATGGAAGCGCCCGGGGTGGAACCCCCCGAAATGGTAGGGGTCGGCAGGTGAAATTTGACTTGACATTGAGACGGAGCGTCATTATATTAGCGGCTGTAGGAGCGAACGCGAAACGGGCTTTTTGTCCCCTTCTGAAGTGAGGCATGAAGGTTGCGAGGATCTTCTGGCGCCCCCCCTGCGGCGTCCGATACCGTCCAGCCCTATCCGTGAGCACAAAGAGCCGTCGTCATCGTCTCGTACTGTCACTGCAGACCAAGTTGGCAAAGGCAGCCGGACTTTTATCCCGGGAGCGGGTCTACAGTGAAACCGGTTGCCTGAGCCGATTAACTCTTTCGTGGAGGTTTACGCTATGCAACGCGGAAAGGTCAAGTGGTTCGATGGCAAGAAGGGATACGGGTTTATCGAGCGCGACGAGGGGGGAGATGTGTTCGTCCACTACACGGCTATCAAGTCCGACAAGGAGTTCCGCACGCTTGAGGACGGGGCGGTTGTTGAATTCGAGGTCGTGGAAGGGAAGAAAGGACTTCAGGCTGTCAACGTGTCTCTTGTTACCCAGTGACGCCTGCTCATGCTGATTGAAACCCCGGTTGCACGTCCGTTGAGGGTAGAGGCAGCCGGGGTTTTTCATCACCGGATGCTAGGACAGGGAAATCGGGTCGAATAGATGGAGAGTGACCATGGCCGGTGAGTTTTCCGGAGATGATGCGAAGCGCGTCGGCGCCGTTCTCGGCGTGGAGCCGAAACGGCAGCGGACGCACTACCGGTATGAACTCCGGACAGCCGATCCGCACCGGAACCTGACGCTTGAGATCTACCCGGATACCCCGATCGGGAACCAGCGGGGGATACTGCTGTCGGTCTACACGATCAACACGCACCTGCAGCTCCATTTCTGTTCCGGGTACGTCGTGAGCGAGATGCTTGGCGAAGTGACGTTTGTGAGCGAGTCTAACGGGAAACTGTCGGGACTCATCGTCGAACGCGAAGGTGGATGCTCCCTCTACGCGAACGTCAACCGGGAGCTCCTCTCCGGCGACTTCACCAAGCTGGGGCCGGAAGTGATGCTTTCGGGAATTGCGCTCTCGCTGACTGAGTCGATCCTGCCCTCGGCCGGAGGCGCGGGCCCAAAGCAGGGCCCGGACCGCGGATGATCGAAGTCGAGAACGCCCACCCGCGTACCCGCCTACCCAAGGAACCATTCCGCCGCCTGCTCCGTTGTCTCCTTCGCCGTGAGGGGGTGACCGCCGCGAGACTCTCAGTTGTCTTCGTCGGCCATGAAGAGACGAGGCGGCTGAATGCGCAGTTTCTGAATCACCGGAGATCGACCGACGTCATCGCCTTTCCTCTCGGCGAGGAGGCTTCCGTCGAAGGGGAAATCTATGTGAACATCGATCAGGCACGGGAACAGTGCGCGCTCTACGGCGCCGCGTTCGCAGAGGAAACCGCCCGGCTCGTTCTTCACGGCACCCTCCACCTCCTCGGCTACGACGATCGTACGCCGCGTAAACGCAGAACGATGCGCGGGAGGGAGGACGCGATGCTCCGGCTGTGCTGGCATGGCCTCCGCTCGGACCTTAGGCGCGAAAGAGGCTGAGGGAAACTGGCTCGGTTTGCTTTTCGATGTCGCCGCGTGTTATATTGCTCCCGGTAGTTGTTGAATTGGAGATAGGATGTACGAACGCATCGTTGAGATCATTGTCTATCTTGTGAGTCAACTGAAGAAGAACAAACCGCTTGCGGACATCGATATCGGTAACCTGACTGCACAGGGATACACGGACGCCGAAGTCAGCTCCGCCTTCAACTGGCTCTTTGACCAGCTTACATCCGGGACGGGCCCCATCGACCGGGCCGCTCCCGCCGACACACGGTCCCACCGTATCTTCCACGATCTTGAGAAAATGGCACTCTCGAAGGAAGCGCAGGGATACCTCCTGCAGGTGCGGGAACTCGCGCTCATCGATGACGAAGAGCTTGAGCTCATCATTGAGCGCGTGATGATGGCAGGCTACTCACGGGCGGGAGTGGACGACGTGAAACCGATCGCCGCTGCCGTCATGTTCGGTACCGACGAGGCGGACTTGCCAGGCAGTCTCACCTCCCTGGGCGGCGGCGACACCATTCAATAGATTCCTGCAGAGTGAACAGAGCATGACGAAATCCCTGCTTATTGTCGAGTCTCCCGCAAAGGCGAAGACGATCAATAAATACCTCGGCCGCGACTTCATCGTCGAAGCATCCGTTGGCCACATCAGGAACCTTCCGAAGAGCAAGTTAGGCGTCGACGTCGAGAACGGCTACGCCCCGACGTACGAGATCATCAAGGGAAAGAAGGATGTCCTGAAGAAAATCCGGGAGCACGCGAAAGATGCAAAGGATGTCTACATCGCAACTGACCCGGACCGCGAAGGTGAAGCCATCGCGCGCGACATCGCCGAGGAACTGAAGCTTCCCGCGAACAAGATCAAGCGGGTTCTCTTCCACGAGATCACCGAGAGCGGCATCGCCGAGGCGATGAAGCATCCCTCCACGATCGACGAGAACCTCGTGCTTGCGCAGCAGGCGAGGCGTGTCATGGACCGGCTCGTCGGCTACAAGGTGAGCCCGTTCGTCTGGAAGACCGTCTACTACGGGCTCTCGGCAGGGCGCGTACAGTCCGTCGCTCTCCGCCTCATCTGCGAGCGGGAGGAGGAGATCGAGCGGTTCGTCCAGGAGGAGTACTGGACCATTCACGGCGAATTCAGGCTTGACAACGGCGAGTCGCTCTACGCGAAGCTCGTACGGATTGCGGGTGAGGAGCCCGTCATCAAGGACGAAACGACCGCGAACGGCTACGCGGCCGATATCGCAAAGCACCTCTACCGGATCACCGATGTCCAGAAGAAACAGGTAAAGCGGAACCCGCTTCCCCCGTTTATCACGTCGACCCTGCAGCAGGAGGCCGCTGCGAGGCTTCGTTTCAGCACAAAAAAGACGATGATGGTCGCCCAGAAGCTCTACGAAGGGGTCGAGCTCGGCGGAGAGGGAAGCGCCGGACTCATCACCTACATGAGGACCGACTCAACACGCCTCAGCTCTGAGGCCGTCGCAGCGGCGCGGACGTACATCTACGAGAATTACGGCGGAGAGTATCTCCCCAGGGAACCGCGCTCGTTCCGAAAGGGGAAATCGTCGCAGGATGCGCACGAGGCGATTCGGCCGACATCCTTGAAACACACTCCGAAGTCCGTGCGGAAGTTCCTCGACAAGGACCTGTTTGCCCTCTACGGACTCATCTGGAACAGGTTCATCGCCTGCCAAATGGCGCCGGCCGTCTTCGAGCAGGTCAGCGTCGAGATTGCAGGCGGGGACTATACCTTCCGCGCCACGGGTTCCACGCCTATCTTCTATGGCTTCCTCCAGGTGTATGCGGAGACGCGCGAACCCGAGAACGGCGAGCCGGAATCACCGATTCCCTCCGGGATCTCGCCGCTTCAGGCGGTTCAGCTCGTAAACGTCATCCCGGAGCAGCACTTCACCAAGCCTCCCGCCCGCTACTCCGAGAGCACGCTCGTGAAAGAGCTTGAAGCGCTCGGCATCGGCAGGCCGAGTACATATGCACTCATCGTGAGCACGATCCAGGAACGCCGATACGTAGAGCAGAAGGACCGGAAGCTCTATGCGACGCAGCTCGGCCGGGACGTGACGAGGATCCTTGTCCAGAATTTCCCCGGGCTCTTCAGCGTGAAGTTCACCGCGAAGATGGAGGCGGAGCTCGACACCGTTGCGTCCGGGAAACGCGATTACGTGAAGGTTCTTGACGACTTCTACATCCCGTTCTCGAAGGTGCTCGAGCGTGTCAATAAGAACACCGAGACAATCAAGAAGTCCCTCCAGGAAGTGACAGAGGAGGCATGCCACCTCTGCGGTTCCCCGCTGGTTGTGAAGTGGGGGCGGAACGGCAAGTTCATCGCCTGCACAGCTTACCCGGAATGCCGCTTTACCAAACCGCTCGATGAGAACGAGCACAAGGAGTTCGCAGGCGTGAAGTGTGATCTCTGCGGAGGAGACATGGTGGTGAAGCACGGAAAGTTCGGCGCTTTTCTCGGCTGCTCGAACTACCCCTCGTGCAAGAACACCAAACCGCTCACCATGGACATGAAATGTCCGAAGTGTGGTGAGGGGAACGTTGTTGTCAAGCGGACGAAGCGCGGAAAGACATTTTATGGTTGCTCGCGGTATCCCGATTGTGATTTCGCCAGCTGGTACAAGCCGGTTGTGCAGACCTGCCCGGCGTGCGGTTCGGGATACCTCGTCCAGAAATCGTCGAAGAAGAAGGGGGAGTATCTCTTCTGCCCGGAGTGCCGCGAGGAAGTCCTGAAGGAAGAAGTCCCCGTGTAGTAGAGGAGCGACACCATGGATCACCGGGTCCGTCAGTTCCTCGATTCGCTCGAACATGAACGCCGCTGCTCGCCCCGCACCATTGAAGCGTACCGGAACGACCTGGCACAGTTCCGGGTTTTCATCGAGGCGCGGCGAGGGGAGGGGGCGGCGCCCGACGTGGTGGACCGCGATCTCGTCCGCGAGTTCCTCGGGGACCTCCTCCGGCGGGGAAACACAAAGCGGACCATCGCCCGCAGGCTCGCCGCGCTCCGCTCCTTTTACCGGTACCTCATCCGCGCACACATCGTTCAGGCAAGTCCCCTCGTCGGGATCCGTGCCCCGGCGCTCGAGCGGCGCCTCCCGGAATTCGTGGAGGAAGATGCCATGGCGGCGCTCTTTACAATCATTGACCGATCGACTCCCGAGGGGATCCGCGATGCGGCGGTCATGGAAGTGCTCTACAGCACGGGAATGCGCGTCAGTGAGCTCACCTCGCTCAGCCCTGGCGATGTCGACATGCGCGGCCTCACGATCCGCGTACTCGGCAAGGGAGCGAAGGAAAGGATCCTTCCGCTCGGCGATCACGCGAAGGCTGCGATCCTCGCCTACATTGACGTTCGCCCGCAGCTCGAAGCCAAGGGGCGGCCCCGGGCCGGATCCGGAGCGGTGGAGGGACGTGTTCCTCTCTTTCTCGGGACGCGAGGGGGACCTCTCTCGCCGCGCGGTGTGTACCGGATTGTCAACCGTCTGCTGAGCCGTGTGACGGACATTGAACGGAAGAGCCCGCAAGTTCTCAGGCACACGTTTGCGACGCATCTCCTGAACCGGGGCGCCGACCTTCGCGCGGTGAAGGAACTTCTGGGGCACGAGCGCCTCTCGACGACACAGGTCTATACCCATACGAGCACCGAGCGGCTCAAGCAGATCTACCGCCAGGCGCATCCAAAGGCGTGATCCCGCCAGAATGACGGCGGGCTTGACAATCCGCCTGTCGCGGACCGTTGGTCGGCGGACAAAGGAGGACGCCAGCGTACGAACCGATAGAGGAAGGAGAAAAGGTCCATGAACGTCCAGTTTACTGCACGTCACTTCAAGCCCCATGACGGGATCCGGACATATGCGATCGACGCAACGAAGAGACTCGAGCGCGTCTTCGAGGGAATCATCGACGGAGCCGTCACACTCAGCTACGAGAAGGCACGCAACAGTACGAAGATCGTGGAGGTGCAGATCAAGGTTCACGGAACCGTTCTCACAGCGGAGGAGAGGTCGGAAGATTTTATCAAATCCATTGATGGAGCCCTTCAGAAGATCGAGCGCCAGCTCCACCGGTACAAGGAGAAACTCCAGAGCCGGAAGATGTCGGCAAAGGGAAGTGAACGGAGCGTCGGGAATGAAATCTGATCCCGGGAAAGAAATCCGGAAGAAGAGCGTCACGGTCGGCTTCCTCTACGAAAGCAACAAGGAGCGGCTGCAGCTCAAGAGCCTGAACGGCAACGTCGGGTTCGATAACCTTGTCTCCGACAAGAACCTCCACCGCCCGGGTCTCGCACTCGCCGGGTTCGTCGACATCTTCGCACACCAGCGCGTGCAGATGTTCGGGAACACGGAGATCGCCTACCTCGAGCACCTCGCGCCGGAGGCGCGCCGCGGAGCGTTCGAGACCCTCTTCAAGTTTGCGATCCCATGTATTGTCGTGACAAGCAGTCATGTCCTCGAAGCATCGCTCCTCGAGATCGCGACGGCGCACCGGGTCGCGGTCGTCCAGACGCCGTACGAGACTACGAAGTTTTCTTTTCTCCTGAGCGATTTCCTGGACGATCAGTTCGCTTCGCAGACGCTCGTCCATGGTTCCTTCGTCGATGTCTACGGGATCGGACTTCTCTTCGTCGGGCGTTCGGGGATCGGGAAGAGCGAGATCGCACTCGACCTTGTCGAGCGCGGACACCGGCTTGTCGCCGATGATGCCGTGCGCGTCACGAAGAAGGGGGAGGCGATTCTCATCGGGACATCCACGGAGGTCGGCAAGCACTTCATGGAGGTCCGCGGCCTCGGTATTGTTGATGTCCGGAGCATCTTCGGCATCAGGGCGGCGCGCTACCAGAAGCGTGTCGAACTCGTGGTTGAGCTCGAAGAATGGAAAATCGATGAGGAGTACACGCGGACGGGGCTCGACCAGGGGAAGACGGAGATACTCGGTGTCGAGGTCCCGCTCATCAAGCTCCCGATCTTTCCGGGGAAGAACGTGACAGTGATCGCCGAGGTCATCGCCCTCGATTACCTGCTGAAGCACTATGGCTACGACCCGGCATCAGAGTTCTCGAAACGGCTCCAGCTTGCCATTGAAGAGAAGCGGAGACTACGAGGTGCAACGGTACTCGACTATTTCGAGCATGATTTTGAATAGGCAGGGAAGGCCCAGGCCGTCCCTGGGGGCGAGAGGAGAACGGTATTCCCCATTTTGGGCCGTTCGAGGCGCTGCGGGCTGAATTCATCAATCCGTGCAGGGGCTCTTGACAAATACGGGGGAATTGTGTATTTTCAGCCGTATCGCTTCTCGCGGTCCAGAGTCATCAATCATTGACTTAACGGCGCTTTCTGTTGGATGAACCTCCGGATGGGCGGTTGTCCATGCCCGCCCGGAGGAGAAGGAGGAGGTGTCATGAGGTATCTGCGTCCCTTTGAGACCGCCAGGCGGGTCTATGACTCGCTGAGGAGAGTGCCGGGGCACATGAGGAGTGTCATGGGTAGAAGAGACAAGCTCTACTACTTCTCCGGCAAGGAAATGCGGCTCCTGGAAGTTAGGAAGTTCCGCCTGAAGTTCTTTGGTTTGCTGCTCTTCTCGGTCTTCGTCTCGCTCTCGGCCATCACCACGGTGAACCACCTTCTCAGCGACGTTCTGTCCCTCGGGTATGACAAGGCCGGCAAGCTCGAGGGAGAGAACAGTGTCCTGCGGGAGAACCTCAGCGCTCTCAACCGGAAGGTGAAGAGTCTCCAGGATGCGATCGACCACATTTCGCAGCGTGACTCGCAGCTCAGGACAGCGGTGAACCTGCCCTCGATCGATCGCGACACACGCAATGTCGGCACCGGGGGAAGCGTCTACCGCGCGGATGTCGGCCTCGGCCCGACAGACGTCGGCCGCCTCCTCGACGAGATCATGAACTCCGTGCAGAAGATTGAGAGGGAGACGAAGCTCGAGAACGAAAGCTACGGCGAGATTGCGAAGAAGTACAAGACGAACCAGACATATTTTCAGCACCTGCCGGCGATCAAGCCGACCCAGGGCTCGTACAACGGGTACGGCTTTGGCATGCGGTTCCATCCGGTGCTCCATGTCATGAGGATGCACGAAGGCATCGACATCATCACCGATGTCGGGACGCCGGTGGTCGCCACGGGCGATGGGATCGTGGAGTTCGCGGGACACAGTCCGGGCGGATTGGGGATCGTTGTCGAGATCGATCACGGCTACGGTTTGCGGACCATCTACGGTCACCTTTCAACCGTTCTCGTTCACCAGGGGATGAAGGTGAAGCGAGGCCAGCTCATCGCGAAGACCGGTCAGTCCGGACTGGTAAGCGGCCCGCACCTCCACTACGAAGTGGTGAAGAACGGTGTGAAGCAAAACCCCGTCGACTACTTCTTTGATGAAGTGCGGTTTGCCGGGGCGAGGCCTGAAGTGGGAGGGTAGAGGCTGCGGAGGAGGATCGGGAAACCGCGGCGGAAAGATCCCGTGAATCATGGAAAGGAGTGAGATGCAATGATCTGGACGCTTGAGCTGGCCTCCTATCTCGATGATGCTCCTTGGCCGGCGACAAAGGATGAGCTTGTGGACTACGCCATCCGCACGGGAGCGCCGCGCGAGGTCATTGAGAATCTGCAAGAGCTTGAGGATACGGACGAACCGTACGAAAGTGTGGAAGATATATGGCCGGACTATCCGACCGACCAGGATTTCTATTTCGGCGATGAAGAAGAGTATTGACCGTATGGTGGAGCGCCTTCTCCACTGATTCCAGTATGTGATGATGCTTCACCAGAAGATGAGAGTACAACCCATCTGCGGACGGCGGGTGGGTTTTTTGTTTGCCGCCGCGCTCTGCTTTCTGCCTCGCACGGACGTTGCGGCCGCCGCAGCCGATACACTCGCCCGCGTGCGGACGGTACAGGCCGAGCATCCCCAGGTCGCGGACATCGAGTTCGACGGGAACAATGAGATTTCCACCCGGCTCCTCCGGTCCTGGGTCTCCGCGAAAGTGACTCCCTCTGCATTCTCTCAGTTCGTCTATCGGCACATATCCGAAAGCATGGGCAACCCTCCGGTCCGCTACGATCCCGCGAAGGCCGGAGCCGACATGCTCCGCCTCAAGTACTTGTACCGGGATCAGGGTTTCTTCGATGCCCGCATCGACACGGCAACGGTCCCGTCATCCGGAGGCGCGTCCGTCACAATCGTCTTCCACATCATCGAGGGGAGCCGGTACACCGTCGACTCACTCCGCTTGATCGGGCTTGGGGGCATCGACAGCACGCTCCGCGCACAGGCGGAGGAGGGGGCTCTCACACGTGCCCACCGTCCCTACGCCCGGGAGGCATACGAGGGAGACCGTGACCGGATACTCAATCTTCTCTGGGACAACGGGTACCCCGCCGCGCGTTTCCTCCCTGAGAGCTCCGCGGTCCTTGTTTCGACCCATCGCCGCTCCGTGAGTGCGGTCCTCGCCTTTTCAACGGATGGACGGTACGCCTTTGGCAACATCAGTATCCGGGGGACCGACGGCGCTCCGGTCGATGACGATGTTGTGTACCGTCAGCTCGACTTTCAGGCCGGGCAGCTTTACAGTCAGCAGAAGAAAACATCGAGCGAGAAGAACCTGAACAGGCTCGGTATTTACGAGTCGGTGCGGATTGAGATGGCCATCCCGCCCTCCCGAGCCGAAGTACTGCCGATCCCGATTATCATCAGCCTGGCACCCCGGCCTGTCAACGAACTCACGCCTGAGCTTCTCATGAACGATGAGAACAACGCGTTCAACCTCGGCGCGGGGCTCGGCTACAGCAACCTGAATTTCTTCGGAGGTGCGCGGCGGCTCACGCTGCGTGGAAGGTTCCGCGTCCAGTCACTCACGCACGTGAACTTCGGGCGTATCATCACACGGACTGGCTTCAGAGAGGAGAACCTCGTCGCGAATGCGGAGATCACCCTCGCTCTCACGCAACCCTACATCTTCAGCAACCGGACGACGGGGATTTTCTCCCTTACAGCGACTGCCGACAAACAGCTCTCCTACCTCCAGTCTATTTTCAGGAGCAAGATCGGTGTCACGCACCGTGCCGCCGCCTACACGATGGAGTTCTTTGATTGGAGTCTCGAGCGGGTCGCCTTCGACAGCACCGGACCCAACTTCCAGCAATTCACCATAACCGAGGAGCGGAAGCCCCAGTTCAACTCGATCCTGAGCTACACACTCCAGCGTGACAAGACGAACGACGTCTTCTCTCCCACCCGCGGCTTTTTTAATTCGCTCACAGTGGAGGAGGCGGGACTCGTCTCGTCGCTTCTCAAGAACCTCGGGAGGTTCCTCCCGTACTCCCAGTACGGGAAGCTCACGCTTTTCGGCCGCTGGTACGAGGAGCTCGATGAGAGCCGCATCAGCATCCTGGCGTGGAAGCTGAAGGCGGGGGCGGCAATCCTTCTGTCGAGTTCGAACCAGACCCCGGTTCCCATCAACCGGCGCTACTTCGGCGGAGGGAGTGGCAGCAATCGTGGATGGAGGACGCGTGAGCTCGGGGCGACGCCGAACCCGGAGTTCGGCGGCAACGCTCTCTTCGAAGCGAACATCGAGCTTCGCTGGAACGGGCCGCGAAAATTCGGATCACCGGGTGGGATCCCTCTCGAGAACCTCTGGCTTGTGCCTTTCGTCGACGTCGGGAACGTGTGGGCGATGCCGAAGGACGTCCGACTCACCCAGCTCGCAGTCGCATCGGGCATCGGCATTAGGTATGACACGATCGCCGGACCGCTGAGGATAGACTACGGATTCCGTGTGTACGATCCGGCCGGCGTCCAACAGCACCAGTGGTTTTTTCAGCAGCGGTTCTTTGCCGACACCATTGCGGGGGGCACGATCCATTTCGGGCTGGGGCAGTCGTTCTGATTCGGGAGAGTGGGCTCGAGGGAGCGAGCCCTCGCCTCTCCGTCACTCCGAGAAGTCCGAGCGCAGCGAGGACGGCGCGGAAATCCCTTCGCAAAGAAGAACAAAAGGTCGTCTTACCGTTTTCTCGTCTGTCTGGGGACACAGAGACGGTCAGCGAGATGAGGTACACAACTGTCGACCAAAGCCGAGACTTGCATATTAACGTAAAGGATTGCCACGGTCGCCTTCGGCGGGCTCACAATGACGAATGGAGAGGGAGACTGCCGTGGTCCACTTCGGCTGCTGGTTTGAATATCCAGCCGCGCCTTTGTAATTTGAAATATGGGCTGGTCCGACATCATCGGCGAGCCGCGTGTCAAGCGGCTTCTCTCTTCAGCCATCGAGCGCGGCAGAGTGGCGCACGCCTACTTGTTTACCGGCCCGGAGGGGATCGGGAAGGATGCGACGGCGCTCGAGTTCGCGAGGGCTCTTTGCTGTCCCTCCGCGGCTCTGAGTGCTGAAGGATTGATCGAAGCGTGCGGTCATTGTCCGGACTGCCGACGCGCCGTGTCCCTCGAGCATCCGGACATTCACATCGTTTTCTCGATTCCCCGGGGGAAGGGGACATCGTCGAACGACCCGGTGGAGAACCTGAGCGAGGAGGAGCTCCGCTCCGTGAGGAGAGAGCTGGCGGAGAAGGCGGCGGATCCCTACCATCACATCAACGTCCCCCGCGCCGCCGAGATCCGCATTGACAGTGTCCGGATGATACGGCGGTTCGCGTCGATGAGCTCGTCGACGGGGCGCTGGAAGACGTTTCTCGTCTTCAACGCCGACGAGCTGAATGAGGAGGCATCCGATGCGCTCCTCAAGACGCTCGAGGAGCCTCCCGCCGGGACCGTGATCGTCCTCACAAGCTCGTTCGCCGCGCAGCTTCGTCCGACGATCGTCTCGCGCTGCGAGACTGTGCAGTTCGACCTCCTTGGCGAGGAGGAGATCGAGAACGCGCTCCGAACCCGCCTGGGGATCGATGAGGGTGAGGCGCGGCTCGCCGCGCGGCTCTCCGGCGGGAGCTACAGGCATGCCGTGGAAGTCCTCGGCGAAGACCTGCAGGAGTGGCGGAACGAGGTCGTCGACTTCATCGGCTACTCACTGACGACAAGGTATGCTCTCCTCGCAAGGAGGATTGAGCAGTGGGCGAAAGCCGACCGGCAGGCCGTCACGAACCGGCTCCGGTTGATGCTCTCGTGGGTGCGTGACGTATTTCTTCTCCAGACCGGGAGCCCCGAGAGAGTCCTCAACATTGACATGGAAAGCCGCCTCGAGCGTTTTGTTGGACGGTATCGCAGCGCCCGCACGGCAGATGCGCTTGCGTCGATTGAATTAGCAATCGGAGCACTCGATCGGAACGGGAACACGCTTCTTGTTCTTGCAAACCTTGCTGCGGAGCTCCGCAGGAATCTCGCGGAGAAAGAAGCTGACGCCATACCTTTATGAGGTCGGAGACGATGAACGAGAACGATACAGAACATCCCATGCAGGCAGGTGAGGTGGTACCCTCCGCGGACGGGTTTCAGCAGGCGCCGGCAGACGAATCCGGCGAGTGGAGCCTCGACGCCCGCAACGCCTGCGTGGATTGCGGCCTCGCGCGCCTCCTGGCCGGCCCCGCTACGGATATCGCGGAAGGGAAGGATCATGTGGAGATCCAGTTCAAGGCTCAGCGCCGCGATTTCCTCCGGAATCCCTTCCAGCTTGATCTCCACATAGGGGAATTTGTCATCGTTGAAGCCGAGAAGGGGATCGACCTCGGCATGGTCCACCTCACCGGTCCACTCGCGAACTTCAAGCGGCTTGCGTTCGCGGGTCGGGGGAAAAGTCCCGAGTTCCCCGTCCTCAGGAAAGCGACGGAGGAAGACCTTGCGCAGTACCGCGAGAACACTACACGCGAACGTGAGACGTTCGACGTGTGCCTGCAGAAGATCCCCGCGCATGACCTTCCGATGAACCTCGTCGACGTCGAGTACCAGTTCGACCGGAACCGGATCACGTTCTACTTCACCGCCGAGAAGCGGGTCGACTTCCGCGGACTCGTGCGCGACCTCGCCGGTGTCTACCGCACGCGCATCGAGCTGCGACAGATCGGCGTCCGCGATGAAGCGAAGCGCATCGGTGGTATCGGGAGCTGCGGGCAGGGGCTCTGCTGCGTTTCCTGGCTCGTGAATTTCCAGCACATCAGTACCCAGCATGCGCGGGTGCAGAACCTTCCTTTCAATCCGTCGCGTCTCTCCGGACAATGCGGGCGGCTCAAGTGCTGCCTCGCGTTTGAAATGGAGGAAGGGGCGCTCCAGAAGAAGGAAACACAGCGCCCCCAACCGGAGGAGCCGGCGACAAGCCCCGATTCCGAATACTACAACGAGCCGCTTGAACATGAGGCGTAGCCTCCCGCGGACCCCCGCCTCTGATGGGTCAAGTGTGGGCGGGTGAGGGTTCATCGGCGGATGCACCTGCGGTTCCCCACAGAACGACGGTGAGAGAGTTGAATTCCAGCGATGCAAAGCGAATTCTTGTCACGGCGGCCCTGCCCTATGCGAACGGTCCGATTCACTTCGGACATCTTGCGGGAGCGTACCTCCCCGCCGATCTCTACGTGCGGTACCAGCGGCTCATGGGGAGGGATGTCCTCTTCATCTGCGGCTCCGACGAGCACGGGGTGCCGATCACGATCTCGGCGGAGAAGGAAGGAGTCGAACCGAAGGTCATTGTCGACCGCTACCACGAGATGAACCGCGAGGCGTTCGCGGCGTTCGGCATCTCGTTTGACAACTACTCCCGCACATCGCTCCCGCTCCACCACCGGACGGCACAGGAGTTCTTCCTCGATTTCTACGAGAAGGGGATCCTCAAGGAGAAGACGGAGGCGCAGCTCTACTGCGAACGCGACCGGATGTTCCTCGCGGACAGGTACGTCGAAGGGACGTGCCCCATCTGCGGGAACCCCGATGCCCGCGGTGACCAGTGCGAGCAGTGCGGCAGCATGTTGAGTCCTCGTGAGCTCGTGGATCCGAGGTGCAAGATTTGCGGGACAAGACCTATCGTCCGTGAAACGAAGCACTGGTACTTCCCGCTCGGGGAATACCAGAAGCGGCTTGAAGAGTACGTCCAATCGAAGACCGACTGGAAGGACAACGTCCGAAAATACTGTGAGGGGTGGTTCCGTGAGGGACTTGAAGACCGAGCCGTCACGCGAGACCTCCGATGGGGTGTGAAGGTGCCGCTCAAAGGATACGAGGACAAGGTCCTCTACGTTTGGTTCGAAGCCGTCCTCGGCTACATCTCTTCCACGAAGGAGTGGGCCGAGCGGACCGGCTCACCCGACCGGTGGAAGGAGTACTGGCAAGATTCTCTCACGAAATACGTTGCCTTCATCGGGAAGGACAATGTTGTCTTCCACTGCATCGTTTTCCCGGCTATGATCATGGCGAAAGGCGGCTACGTCCTGCCTGACAACGTTCCGGCGAATGAGTTCCTCAACCTCGAAGGAGGGAAACTCTCCAAGAGCCGCGACTATGCCATCTACCTGAAGGACTACCTTGCCGAATATCCGCCGGACCTTCTTCGCTATGCGCTTGCGGTGAACCTGCCCGAGTACCGCGACACCGAATTCACGTGGAAGGACTTTCAGGCGCGCGTGAACAACGAGCTTGCCGACACGCTCGGGAACCTCGTGAACCGGACGATGACGTTTGCGCACAAGCATTTCGGAGGCGCCGTGCCTCCGCTGGGTCCGCTCAACGAGCGCGACAAAGAACTGCTGCGGCGGATCGCTCAAGCACCGCAGTCAGCCGGAGCCCTCTTCGAGGCGTACAGGTTCAAGGACGCCGTCGTGGAGGCGATGAGCCTTGCGCGCTATGTGAACAAGTACTTTAACGACTCGGAGCCGTGGAAGACACTGAAGAGCGATCGCGCACGCTGCGCGACGACGATCCATCTCTCGCTCCAGGCGGTCCGCTCACTCGCCGTCCTCCTTGGGCCGGCCATCCCCGTGACCGCACGGGCGATGCAGGGAATGGTCGGCGCTCCGGCGGACGAAGCAAACAAGTGGGAAGCGGCCGGCCGGCTGACAATACAAGATGGAATGGCGCTCGGCGAGGCCAAGATCCTCTTCACGAAAGTCGACGACGAGAGGATTGACCGCGAACTTGAGGAGCTTGGGCTAGGGCAGCGGGCAGCTCCGGACCTTCCGGCCAAAGAGCTTGTCACCATCGATGATTTCGACAAGATCAAGCTGCTCACTGCGAAGATACTTGCGGCCGAGCGTGTTCCCAAATCGAAGAAGCTTGTGAGGCTCCAGATCGATCTCGGGACCGAAAAGAGGCAGATTGTCGCGGGGATTGCCGAGAAGTACGTGCCCGAAGAGCTCGTCGGGCGGACTATCGTTGTTGTGGCGAACCTGCAAGCCGCAAGGCTGATGGGTCTTGAGTCGCGGGGGATGCTGCTCGCTGCAAACGACGGCAAGGGGACCCTCTCGCTCCTCTCACCCGGCGACGACGTCCCACCCGGTGTGCCCGTCAAATAGGCCCCCCGCAAGCTCGCTGCGGTCACGCCGCACGCGACCCCTCCCACCAAGGTGTCGGGCCTTGGCCCCCTTTTCCTGGAGCGTATTCACGTATTCGGCCTTCGCATCATGCCTACAGTCTGAGCAGAGTCGGGTTGCTTCCCGACTCTGCTTTGCTATATTTTAGGACAGTAGATCGATCCTTCCATGAAGAGCACACAAGATCAGGTCACGACTGCGCTCGACAACCTCTTGGTCGAGCACGGGTATGGAAACCGGTTCCAGGGTTTCCAGAACCTCATGCGACTCAGGATCCGCGACGTCCTCCTCGTCTCCAGCCTGTATGACCTCTACCTCTTCGAAGAAGACGGCCGGCTCTACGAGCTGATCCGCAACGAATATCAGGGATTCAACCTCAGCCAGTCCCCCGAACTGACACGCGTCTCGAGCGGGTATGGAGCCATTGCACTCGCACGGGAAGAGAAACGATTCGACCTGATCATCACGACGCTCCACATCGACGACATGCACGCGATCGACTTCGCGCGGCTCGTCAACGAATCCGGTCTCTCGATCCCCGTAGTCCTGCTCGCGCATGACAACAGGGAACTGAAGTACCTCATGTTGAACCACGACACCTCGGTCTTCGACAAGATCTTCATCTGGCAGGGGGATTACCGCCTGATCATTGCCATCATCGAGTATCTTGAGGACCGGCTGAACGTCGAGCACGACACGCGGATGGTCGGCGTGCCGACGGTGATCGTCATCGAGGACAGCGTCAAATACTACTCGGCCATTCTGCCGATCATCTACACTGAGATCCTGAAGCAATCCCAGCGGTTGATCTCGGAAGGGATCAATCTCACGCACAAGTTCCTGCGGATGCGTGCACGCCCCAAGATCCTTTTGTGCACCACCTATGAGGGAGCCTGGGAGTACTACGACAAGTACCGGGATTTCATGCTGGGGATCATCTCCGACGTCGACTTCCCCCGCAACGGAAAGCTGGATCCGGCCGCCGGTCTGGATTTCGCTCGAAAGGTAAAGGCCGATCAGCCCGATCTACCGGTGCTCCTTCTTTCGACGAACGATGAATACCGGCCGCAGGCCCACGCCCTCGGTGTGTCATTTGTCTTTAAAGACTCGAACCTGCTGCTGAACGAGCTGCAGAAGTTCATGGTGCAGAACTTCAGCTTCGGGGATTTTGTGTTTCGCCTTCCCGACGGAGGTGAAGTGGGGCGTGCATCGGACCTGAAGTCGCTGGAGGAGCAGCTCCGTAACGTTCCTGAGGAGAGCATCCGGTTTCACGGGGAGCGCAACCATTTCTCCAAATGGCTCAAAGCCCGGACGGAATTCTGGCTCGCGCATCAGCTGCGTCCCCGAAAAGTGTCCGACTATCCATCCGTGGAGGCGCTGCGGCAGGACCTGATCCTGGCGCTCCACAACTACCGGAACATTCGCCGGCGGGGCATCATAACGGACTTCTCGCGAGAGACGTTCGATCCTGACACCAGTCTCGCGCGAATCGGCGGCGGTTCTCTGGGCGGGAAGGCGCGCGGGTTGGGTTTCGTCAGCAGTCTCATCAACGATTGCAACGTCCGCGATCGCTTCAATGGAATCCAGATCAACGTGCCGCCCGCAGTCGTGCTCGGGACCGAGGTGTTCGATCAGTTCCTCGAGGAAAACGACCTGCGGTCCTTCGCCCTCCAGTCGACCGACGATCGCGAGATCACACGACGTTTCCTCGAGGCGACTCGGTTTCCTGCCGCCGTCCTCTCCGATCTCGTCGCGTTTCTGGATCTGATACGGACGCCGCTTGCGGTCCGCTCCTCCAGCCTCCTCGAGGATTCCCAGTATTACCCCTTCGCCGGGGTGTACGAGACCTACATGCTTCCGAACTGCCATCCCAATCCGCTCGTTCGCCTGAACGACCTACTGAACAGCATCAAACGTGTATACGCCTCCACGTTCTACCAGGGCACCAAAGACTACATGCGCGTCACTTCCTGCCGCTTGGAAGAAGAGAGAATGGCTGTGATCATCCAGAGGATGGTCGGGGCACGGCACAATGATCGCTTCTATCCGGAATTTGCCGGTGTCGGCCGATCGTACAACTTCTATCCGGTGGCACCGCAGAAGCCCGCCGAAGGGGTTGTGTCTGTCGCGCTCGGGCTGGGGAAGACCGTCGTGGACGGCGGCAATGCCGTCCGGTTCTGCCCCAGGTATCCGACGGACCTAATCCAGTTTTACTCCGTCGTGGAGTCCCTCAATAATACCCAGCGTCAATTCTACGTTCTTCAAATGGACGCGCCGACGGACTTCGGGTACGAGACGCACGACATGCTATTGCGGCAATGCGGCCTCGAGGTTGCAGAAGAGGACGGGACACTCAACTGCTGCGGCTCAACGTATTCTGCCCACGATGATGCCATCTCCGACGGCCTGGCTCGCCGTGGGGTTCGCGTCGTGACGTTCGGGCCCGTGCTGCGGAACAAGGTCTTTCCCCTTCCCGAGATCCTGGATCTGATTCTCGACATGGGAACGTGGGGGATGGGCACCCCGGTCGAGGTCGAATTCGCGGTGAACCTCTCCGTCCCCCCGGACAGGCCGAAGGAGTTTGCCGTATTGCAGATGCGGCCGCTTGTGATCCACCGGGAACCTGAAGAGCTCAACTTGGAAGACTCCGACCCTGCGGCGGTGTTTTGCCGGAGTGATAAGGCACTCGGCAATGGGCTCATCGAAGATATACACGATATTGTGCTGGTGGACTATCACCGGTTCGACCGCGCCCGGAGCCGGGATGTGGCGCAAGAGGTGGCCGCCTTCAACAGCCGGTTGATCGAGGAACATCGTCCCTATTTGTTGATTGGGGTCGGACGGTGGGGGACGTTGGATCCATGGCTCGGGATTCCCGTGACCTGGGAGAACATCGCCGGAGCCAGCGCGATTGTCGAGACGGGATTCAAGGAGTTTTCGGTGGCCCCGTCACAGGGATCGCATTTCTTCCAGAACATCACAGGCTTCATGGTCGGGTACTTCACCATCGACCAGCATATGAATGAGGGAATGCTGGACTGGGAATGGCTCTTGACTCAACCGCCGCTCGAACGGAAGGAATTCACGCGGCTGATCCGGTTCTCCCAGCCGATCCTGATCAAGATCAATGGACGTCAGAATCGCGGAGTGATCATTAAGCCCGGGGGAAATAGTGGCCACGCCTGATGCGCAGAAGCCTTCCGATGTGTACGAGTTGTGCCCGCACTGCGGCACGCCTCTCAGCCCGCGGCGCTGAAGAACGCCATTAATGAAGGAAACGTCGATCGTATCAAGGCGAAGATCGTCTGCGAGCCCGACGACACCCGACGCAGACCTCGTTCTCAATCTGAAAGGTATCCATGTTATCCCGGATATCCTCGCAAGCGCCGGCGAGGTCACAGTCTCCTATTTTTTGAGATGGTCCAGGAAAGCTATTCCTTCTTCTGGGATGAAGCGCGCGTTCACGAACGTCTGGACCAAAAACTGACGAAGGCGTACCATACGGTTCAGGAAGCCGTCAAGGAGAAGGGGGTTCATCCACGGCTGGCAGCAATGGTCGTCGGTGTCGCGCGCGTTGCGGAAGCCTGCAAACTCCGAGGGTGGGTCTGGAGGGGGGACGGAGGGAGAGGTGGGACCGCTTCCGCCTCTCCCTCCGTAGCGGACGGTGATCAGACGACGCCTTGATCCATCATGGCATCGGCCACCTTCAGGAAACCTCCGATGTTGGCGCCGTTGACGTAGTTGCCGGGGGTGCTGAACCGTTCGGAAACTTCGACGCACGTCTTGTGGATGCTCTTCATAATCATCCTGAGCCGGGCGTCGACTTCATCCCGCGTCCAGGAGAGGCGCAAGCTGTTCTGCGACATCTCGAGTCCGGAGACCGCCACGCCGCCGGCGTTCGCCGCCTTGCCGGGGCCGTATAAGATTCTGGCATCGATGAACTGCCTGACACCATCAAGGGTGGTCGGCATGTTCGCTCCCTCGGTCACACAGTAGACGCCGTTCTTGAGCAGGTTTGCGGCATCCTTCTCGTTGATCTCGTTCTGTGTGGCGCACGGGAACGCGCAGTCGGCTTTGTGATCCCAGAGGGGGTTGAATTCCAGTTTCGGATCTACCGGTTTGTACACGGCACTCTTGTACTTGCCGGCATAGTCCTCGATCCTGCCGCGCCGGACGTTCTTCAGCTCCATGATGTATGCGAGCTTCTCCTTGTCGATTCCCGCTTCGTCATAGATACAGCCGTTCGAATCGGAAAGGGTGAGCACCTTCCCGCCGAGCTCAAGGATCTTCTCAACGGTGTACTGCGCAACGTTTCCGCTTCCGGAAACAAGGCACTTCTTCCCTTCGAGCGTCTGTCCGCGAGTCGACAGCATTTCGCTGGCGAAGTAAACGCATCCGTATCCGGTTGCCTCGGGACGGACCAGCGAACCTCCCCAGTTCAGGCCCTTGCCCGTCAACACGCCTGTGAATTCGTTCCGCAGTCTCTTGTACTGCCCGAAGAGGTAACCGATCTCGCGCCCGCCAACTCCGATGTCGCCGGCCGGGACGTCCGTGTCGGGTCCAACGTGCCGGAAAAGCTCACTCATGAACGCCTGGCAGAAGCGCATGATCTTGAGATCGCTCTTCCCCTTTGGATCGAAATCCGAGCCGCCTTTGCTGCCGCCCATCGGGAGCGTCGTGAGACTGTTCTTGAACACCTGTTCAAAGGCGAGGAACTTCAGGATGCCGAGAGTGACGGATGGATGGAATCGCAACCCGCCCTTGTAAGGCCCTATCGCACTATTCATCTGAATTCTGTAACCCCGATTGATCTGCACTTCACCTTGATCGTCCACCCAGGCGACACGGAACATGATGACCCGCTCCGGCTCGATCATCCGCTCGAGGATCCTGGCCGTACGGTATTCCGGGTGCCGCTCGAGAACGAGCGAGAGTGATTCCGCTACCTCCTCCACTGCTTGATGGAACTCCGGCTGTGCCGGATTCTTCGCCTTCACTTCCGCCATGAGGTCCTTTACATACTGTGACATGTTTTTCTCCTTGATAGAAAGTGATCGGGTCCGGATATCCCCTGTTGGGTTAGCCCATACTGGGCGTGGGTGTAGAGAGATCTTCAATTGAACTGACGCACGACAAGAGCTCCTCGTAGATCGGGAGAGCAGAAAGAAAGGGCGTTCAACAGAAAGAGATGCGTCCTGGCGGCGGCCGGTTGAAGTGCTTCCTGGGGTAACTGGCCGCGCTGGTCTTGGTTGTGCTGAAGGATTGAGATGGGCAGGCCCGGTTCATGCTGGTTCCGCTGCAGGACACCAACGACATTTTCATCACGCACGTCTCCGTTCCTCCACCCATTAAGGTGACGGGGTATCGGCAGGTTCCTCCGTGGCGATAGGGAACATACAGTATACGGCAGGCCCCTCAATAATGCAAGAGTCCGACTAATCTCCACTGCGTTCCAGGAATGCAAGTGCCCTGCCGCTGTCTCCGTCCATGATCACCCTCAACGTTGAGGCATTCGCGGACTTCGGGACGCTGATGACCTTCAGAACCCTCTCCAGGTTCCACACCTTGGGAACTATCTTGCGAAGGCAATTCTGCGAATCCTTGAGGAACGATTCGTTGAAGACGACATTTGGGTCATCCGGGAAGAGAGCAAGGTATCTGAGGAGAATTGTGACCACGCTCGGGTCCTCGGATCCGAGGGGCCGTCTCTTCCGGTCACTTGTTTCTATGTCCGGTTGCCTCTAAATTTCTCCTGGAGTAACCATCCTTTTTCAACAACTGAAGAGAACATATCGACAAGAAGGGAGGTGGGCCGTGAAAAAGGTGTACGCCTGACAAACGGCAGAGCTTTTCTGACACAACTTTTGCCCCGCTGAGTTGAGGTGCGTTATGAAGCGACTGACACCCGAGGGATTCATCCTGCTTGGTTGGCTTTGCACGTTCATCTCTTTCGCCCAAACGAGCGACTACATAGTCAACAGCCCGAGGCTCGCAATGAGGAGCGGCCCTGGCAACGGCTACAAGGTCATTCATACTCTCTCTGAGGGTGAAGCGGTTTCTGTTCTTAAGCGGCTCAATAGTGGTTGGTGGCAGATCGAGCATCAAGGTGTCGCAGGCTACGCTCTCGGTAAGTACTTGGCGAAGACCGATACGAACGCATATCGCGGTTGGGAGAAAACGAGCCTGGCAAGCGGCGATAAGCCCGATTGTTTCAACTTCTCTTCAGCCTGTGATTCTACGCTCGACAACTATCTGAAAGTGAACGTCGGCTCCAATACGGACGTTGTCATCAAGCTTATGAACCTGGATACCGAGCAGTGTATTCGATATGTTTACGTCCACAGTGGCGAGAACCTTTACATCCGGAATATCCCGCAAGGAGTCTATTGCCTGAAGATCGCCTACGGGAGAGATTGGAGACAGAGAGTCATCGAAGGTCAGTGCTACGGCAAGTTCATGATAGACTCTCAATACGAGAGAGGGAAGGAGAATCTGGACTTCCGTGTACGAGAGACACAAGACGGGTACCAGATACCTATGTTCGAACTCTTTCTCGACGTCATCAGAGTATCCGGCGGCAACGTGTTCCACTCGAACAGCATCAGCGAGGCGGAATTCAATAAGTAGCAGAGCGATGAGAGACTGCCTGGGCCTGCAGCAATGCGGTGAGCAGGCCGCAGCCAAGCGCCCACGGCGCAGGCAGATGGTCGAGTTGATGTACGAGTTCGAAGAACTGCTCGTCCTGGATGGCAGCAAGCTCACGGGCGCGTTCCCATCATTCAAGTACACATCCCGCAACGACGCGTTGCATCACACAGTTGAATGGTTCCGTCAGCGGTCAGCGTCGTGGTTTGAAGGCGGAAAACAGACGCAGATTGCAGCGTTCGGAAGAGCAATTCTACATTCTTTGCGATAGAGCCCGCTTCTTGCGAATGAACGCGCGTTTGTCTAATTTCTCCGAGTGAGACGGAGAGTTCATCGGCGGCGCTTCGAAGCCTGCGCGATACTTCTGCTCTTTGGCGCGGTGCTTTCCGGCTGCGACCACGGTCTCACTCCGGTCCAAATTCAGCCGGGGTTCGGCGGGACAATCCGTTTCACGGGGACCTGGCTGCCGCAATCCGATACTACAGATCTCCGCCTTGTTGCCTCGAAGGTCTTCCGGAAGTTCGCCTCTCCCACTGAAGTCATCGCACTCGTCCTCACCACCGATTCGGTGAAGATCTACCCGCCGGTCGCGCAGTCGCGCGGACTTCAGATGGGACAGGCCGAGCTCCGGTATCAGTTCTTCGTCGACCCGGGGGAGTATAAGTTCGTTGCGCTCCTCTATCGCTACGGTTCCCAGATATTCAGCGACTGGCGTGTCATCGGATTCTACGGGAGCTATACGGCAACCGAGCTCTCCCCGCGAAGCGTTGTTGTAAGGCCGGGGGAGTTCACTGAGGGGATTGACTTCGCCGTCGATCTCAACAATCCGCCGCCGCAGCCGTTTTGAGTTCTGAGCGGCAGGATAAAAGAGGAGCTGTTGCAGCCAATGGTCATTGCGATGTCTGCAGTGACGGATCGTGCCATGACACTCCGGTTCTCGACCAATTCGCAGGGATGATCGATGAGATCATTTGTAGCGCTCATAGCAGTGAGCCTTGTCGCTCTGCCGGCGCTCGGTCAGAAAGCGGAGCGGGGGACGATCCGCGGTACCGTGAGGAGCGCCGACGACGGCGCGCCTCTCTTTGGCGCGACGGTTGTTGTGCAGTGGACGGTACTCGGCGCGACGACCAACGCGAAAGGCGTCTTCACGGCGAGGAATGTCCCCCCGGGCACACACACCCTCATCGTGTCGATGGTCGGCTACAAGCGTGAGGTGGTGAAGAACGTCACGGTGCACGCGCGCGACACCGCCCATATGGAAGTACGCCTGCGGGGTGAACCCTTCGAGCAGGCGCCGGTCGTCGTGACTGCTTCCAAGCATGAAGAGAGTGCGCAGGAGGTTCCGGTTACCGTGAGCGTGATGAAGGAGAAGTGGCTCGAGCAGCACAATACTGTGACGCTTGATCAAGCACTGCGATACGTGCCCGGCATCGTCGTTACCGAATCGCAGGTGAGCATCCGCGGCTCATCCGGATACAGCCGCGGCGTCGGGAGCCGCACTCTACTGCTCGTCGACGGCGTCCCGATGCTCGCAGGGGACACGGGGGAAATCATCTGGGAGTTGATTCCAGTCGAGGGGGTGGATCGCGTTGAGGTGATGAAAGGAGCCGGCTCGGCGCTCTACGGTTCGAACGCACTCGGGGGTGTCATCAATGTGATCACGCGCGAACCATCTACAGAGTCGCGAACGTTTCTGAGGGCGTATTCCGGGTTCTACGACTCGCCCTACTACCGGGAGTGGAAGTGGAGTGACTACACACAACGCTTCAGCGGCCTCTCGGTCGGACACGCCCGCCGCATCGGAAACGGCTCCGCGTTCCTCTCAATTACGCGCGCGACGAGCAGCGGCTACCGCGAGAATGACTACTACGGGCGTTGGATCGGTTTTGGTTATCTGAAGTTCAATCTCGATTCGTACCAGTCGCTTTCCATCCTTGGAGATGGCCTGTGGCAGCACCGGGGGAACTACCTTTTCTGGCGCGGTCTTGAGCAGGCACTCCGGCCCCCCGATGATCAGCTTCTCCAGCACGTCAATGCCACGCGCTGGACGATTGCGCCTTTGTATCGGTACCTCGCGGGAGAGCATCTTATCATCAATGCGCGTTTGATGGTGAACCGCTCGCACTGGGACGACGACATCAACAATCCCGGCGGGATAGGAAACACGTCGACAGCCACGTTCGTCAACGGAGAGGTGCAGGCGAACCACAGCGCGCCGGACAGCTCGCTCTGGATTCTCGGCGGGGAATTCTCGCGTGACATGGTGTCGTCGAACATCTTCGGCGACCGGAACGGCTCAACGATTGCATTGTACCTTCAGAACGAGCAGAGGACCTTCAGCGATGTGCGGCTCACGCTCGGCCTTCGTGCCGATCTTATCAAACAGGATCAGCTCGCGACGGCGGGACAGGTCAACCCGAAGATCGGGCTTGCCTATTCCCCGTCCGAAGGCCGGACGGCCCTGCGGTTCAGCGCGGGACGCGGATTTCGGAGCCCGTCCTTCGGTGAGCTCTTTACAACGACGAGCGCAAGCGGCTTCCGTGTGGTGCCGAATCCGGATTTGAAACCGGAGCGGAGCTGGAGCTTCGAAGTCGGGGCCAACCAGCAGATTCCGTGGCTCGGCGTGCTGGATCTCGCTCTCTTTGACAATGAATTCTGGGACCTCATCGAAGCGAGATTCACACGGATTCAGGGGAGCGGCGGAACAGAATATGCCGGAAGGTTCGACAACGTGACACGCGCGAGGACACGGGGCGTTGAGGCTTCGGTGAGGACCGCGCCGTTCAATGGATTGATCACAGCCGATGTGTCGTATACATACCTTGACGCCGCAGACGTCGAGACGGGAGAGCCGCTGAAGTACCGTCCGAGGCACGTTGTGACCGCCTCGCTGGGTGTCCAGCATGTATGGTGGGAGGCCGGAGCGGACTTCCGGCACCTGAGCAGAGTGGAGCGGGTCGACGAGGAATTCGTCCAGCTCGGGATCGTCCGCAACGGTGATGCGCGAGTCCCGATCTATGTGACCGACCTTCGGGCCGCGGTTCATTTCACCGAATTTGGGATTCCGTGCGACGTGGGGGTGACGGTCAATAACCTGTTCCAGTACAACTACGTTGAGCTTATCG
>PEWR01000142.1:7248-19266 GCA_002779395.1 Ignavibacteriales bacterium CG07_land_8_20_14_0_80_59_12 | reverse complement strand
CGCGACAGGTGCCGAGCGGACTCTACTTCTGCCGCATGGCGACACCGAAAGCATCATTCACGAAGAGGATGGTTCTTCTGAAGTAAGGCCATTCCTCTGCCGCGTCCTACGCGCGGAGTGGCATCTCCTACGAATGCTTCGGCCCCTCGTGGCTACGCCGGGGGGCCTGTTGTTTCTGTTCCTTCCGGTTGTTTTTCCGCGGAGATCTTGTAAGTAGAAATGGTGCAATAGGAAGTGTATGCGTTTGCAAAGGAGGCGCCGAATCGGTATATTCTCAAGTGTTACAGCGGCCCGGATGGCGGAATTGGTAGACGCGCTAGATTCAGGGTCTAGTGGTCGTATGGCCGTGGGGGTTCGAGTCCCCCTTCGGGCACGGTGAACGAATACGAAAAGGGACGGCCGTGAGCCGTCCCTTTGGTCATTTCAGCGGGCGTAGGCGCGGAGGGACGTTAGAGGAATGTAACCGATGAAGTGATCGACACTGGTCGTCCCCATCGTGAACGATGCCGTTTCGACTCTCTGAAATCCCATCTTACTGTACCAATCAAGCGCCGGACGGTTCTTCACCATCACACCAAGGTACACGCGGTCAAATCCATTCGCCTCCGACTCCTCGGCGGCCATCAGCATCAACTTCCTTCCAATCCCTTTTCCCTGCGCTTCTGGCAGAAGGTAGATAGAAGAGACGTAGTACCTCTTCTCTTCCGTATTGAGCTTCGTCTTCACGTATCCCACCGGAGTACCCTCGACCTCGGCGATGAACCCGTTGACGGTCGGGTCATGCACCAGAGTCAAGAGGGCAGCGAGGGAGTAATGCTCTTCGAAATAGGTCCGGAGGTCGGATTCGGGAATGAATGATGAGTAGGCTGAGAGCCACGATCGCCAGGTGATCTCGCGCACGGCGTGGAGGTCCTCTTCGGACCACCGGCGGCAGACTCCCGCTTGCTCCATCGGACTCTCCGTTACTTCTTGACGCTGATGGATATGCCGTCCTGCAGAGGGATGATGCTCGTCGTCAGCTCGGGGGACGTGGACACGAGGCGGTTCCACGTCAGGATTCCCGCGCAGCAATGTGTTCCATTTCGACGAACAGCTCGTCGCGCGCAGGGAGAAGTCCGGTGAGGTATTCATTCAGCTCGGCCGCAGCAAATTCCATCGTTTCCTCCGCGAACTGTCTGCTGAAATATACCTCGGGCCCGGTTGAGTGTCAAACTTGATTTTCCCCCACCGATTCGGTATTGTGTAGTCCGAACCAAACGGGGAGACCGTAATGACTCGAGACCAAGCCTGCTCGCTCCTGAGGGAGTACACGAAAAGCGAAAGCCTCATCAGGCACGCGCTCGCTGTGGAGGCGGCCATGGCGGTGTACGCCCGGAAATACGGGGAGGATGAGGAAGCGTGGCGGCTCGTCGGCCTGCTGCACGACTTTGACTACGAAAGATATCCGACGGTCCCGGACCATCCGCTGAAAGGTTCGGAGGTCCTGAAGGAACACGGCGTGCCGGAAGAAATTCGGCACGCCATCCTCGGCCATGCGTCATACACCCTGGTCCCGAGAGACACCCTCATGGCGAAGGTGCTTTATGCGTGCGACGAGTTATGCGGTTTCATCACCGCGGTCTCGCTCGTTCGTCCGAACCGCATCATGGATCTTGAAGCCAGCTCCGTGAAGAAAAGGATGAAGGACAAGGCATTTGCCCGGAGTGTGAGCCGGGAGGATATCACGAAAGGAGCAGAGGAGCTCGGGTTGGACCTCACCGAGCACATCACATTTGTCATCGAGGCGCTCAAGGGGATCGCCGATCAGCTCGGGCTGAAGCCGTAGGGGAAAGCGGTTCCCTGAACATGATCGTCGCGAGTCTCGCGGCGGGTACTTTGCTTCAGTTCCTCACCTTTACGAACGCGCTTCGCACCGGCGCGGGCATCTCGGAATTCGCCCCCCTCACGTTTTTCCAGATGATCTCATTGAACTCGATGTCCGGAGCGCGGTCCTCGCTCGTGAAGTCAAACTCAGCCGAACGCCTGCTCCCGTAGGCTCCTGCCGTGTTCTTGCGGTTGAGGTCGACTTCCGCAGGTTTGCAGGTGTACGGAGTGAAGTCGGGCCTGCCGGTGAAGGAACGGCACATCGGGGTCGCCGCAGAATCGTACTGCGTCATCGCAGGAAGTCCGAGGATCATCTCAACGGATTTCACCATGCTCGACGTTGAGTAGAGCGTGTGGTCGACGCTCCTCCGCTTCACGTACGGGCCGATGAGGAGGCCGACCGTGCGATGGGCGTCGACATGGTCGGGGCCGTTCTGTGCATCATCCTCGATGACGAAGATCGCCGACTCCTTCCAGACGCTGGTTTGGCTGATCCGTTCGACAATCATCCCGAGCGCAAGGTCGTTCTCCGCAACGTACGAGATTGGACTCAGCATGGCGGTCTGCGAGCCGGCGGTGTGGTCGTTCGGAAGCCAGACGATCTCGAACTGCGGCAGCGTCCCGCTCTTCTCCATCTCATCGAATTCCTTCATCCATATCTTCGCGCGGTCCACGTCGCGGATGTTTAGGTTCCACCCCGGGTAGAAGGGGGCGACGTGTCCTTCGAGTGCCGGGACCGCAGGTGCCGCGAATACGCTGTCGCCGATCCTCCAATCTGTTTTGAAGCCGACAAACTCACCGTAGCTGCGATAGCTGATGCCGTGCCTCGCGCAGTTATCCCAGATGTAGCCGTTGAGCGGCGACGCAAGCGGGTTCGTGCCTTGGAAGTCGTACGCTCCCCCGCGCCCGCTGTAGTTCGTAGGCCAGAGTTTCTCGACAAAATCGGACGCATACGCCCCCGTTGACCAGTTGTGCCCGTCCGCGCTCACTTCCGCGTCGCAGTAGAGATTGTCAAGGAGAACGAACTCGTTCGCAAGCGCATGGTGGTTCGGCGTTATCGAGTCTGGGAAAAGACACAGGACTGGGGCACCGTTGCCCTTTTTCATGTCGCCGAAGACCTGGTCGTACGTACGGTTCTCCTTGATAATGTAGAACACGTGCTTGATGGGGGAGGGAGACGCAAAGAGCGGGTTTCCCTTGCCGCAACCATTGTCCCTCGGTTTCTTCAACGGACTGTTGTCATAGACCTGCTCAGTGTAGTCACCGATCATCGGGAGCAGGTGCGACGGAATGATCGAAAGGCTTCCCCTCAGGAGGATGCCGATATACTGCTCGCGGTTCTGCTTCTTCATCAGCGGATTTGGACCTTCGGGGTTCGGCAATGACGTCGTCCCCTTTCCATTGAGAACGAGAATCGCTCCTCCTTTGCCCGTGGTTCGCACGCAGGTCGGATACCAGCCGGTCGGGATGAAGCCGACGGGACGCGATTCTCCCGGCTTCGAGATGTCGAAGACCGCGAGGCAGTTGTTGTCGGCATTCGCTGCGAAGAGAAGTGTCCCATCCGGGCTGAGGGCGACTGAGTTGGGCGTGCTCCCCGGGAGAAGGTTGGGACTCAAAGCGGTTGTGAGTGTCTCACTCACCCTGTGAAGCTTCAGATCGATGACGCTCACCGTGTTCTCGTTCGCGTTTGCCACGAAAGCCCGGCTGCCGTCGGGCGCCAGAGCGATGTCGGTCGGGTGGCTGCCTACAGGAACGCGTGCGACGATTGCTCTGCTCTTCACGTCGATGCCGATGAATTCCCTCCCTCCCCAGAGCGTCACGTAGAGAACCGCGTCCTTTGGCTCATAGCGGCACGAGTACGCCTCGGCTGGGAGCTGCACCCGTTTGGTGACCTTCTTTAACGGGACGTCGCAGACGTAAAGGGCTTTGTCTCCCTTCGTGACAGCAAAGAGTGTCTTTCCGTCGGGTGAGACATCAATCCCCGCGACTGAGATATTCTCGGCCGGGTACGGTTTGCCGAGGTCGATCGATCCCGTCAGCTCGAGGCTGTCGCCGGAGACGGCGAGCAGGTAGACCTGGTTCTGGTCCCCCCCTGAGACGGCAAGCCGGCTGCCGTCGTCAAAGAACTGGATGCCGAGCCACAGGGACTTGAACTCTTTCGACGATAGGATCGTGCGGGACTGGATGTCGATGAGATCGACGGTGTGTTTTCCCATCCCTGCATTGAGCACCGCAACCCGATTGTGCTTCTCATCGACCGCCATGTTCATGGGAAGGTCGCCGACCTGGACCGTGACGCCCGCCGGCGTAAGCGACCATCCATTTGGCAAAAGAGTCTGCCCTCCCGACCTCTTGCCCGGTATCTGGCCCCGCGCCGTGCCGCCCGGCACAGCAAGTCCCACGAGCAGGATGACGATCGGAAGGAAGAATGCGCAACTGGCGGCACTTCGGTTATATGCCTTCATGGAAGACCTCAGAAATATTCGAAATCGAAACCCGCTCCGATGTACGGAGTCCTCACATCCATGTACTCGCTCAGGGGGTGCGTCCCTGCGTGATAATGAAGGAAGATGCGAAGCGACCTCTTTCCATAGGCACCAATTGAGGCCCCTGCAAGGATGGAGTGCGCTCCGACGTAAGCATCGGTCCCCCGCACAGTGTGGGTCTGTTCATCAAGCATTGCACCGCCGTCGAGGCGAAAGTCGTACGCAATGAAAGGATGGATCCAGCCCTCAGCGTTGAAGAAAGGAGCGTATTCAAACCCGGCTGAGCCGGAAAGCGGCTTGAGTGAGGCGGGACGGGTTCTGGTTGCGTAGTTCACACCTCCATACACGCGCCACGAACCTCCGCTCAAAGCCGCGAGAAGCTCGAATTGGTCCTTTGTCCACGGCGCAGGCTCCCGCCCGTCCTTCCATTTTCCTGTCAAGCTGTTGAGATGGCCGTCCGCGAGATGAGAGCTGTGATGGATGAAGCGGAACCGTGCAGCCGTGTTCCCGAAGTCCGCGGGTTTGCTCCAGACGATGTTGCCGCCGAAGAAACCGTCAATGGCATCAACCTGAAGATGAAATCCCTGCCACTCGGTCACATAGGCGCGCGCGAAGAATTCCGCCGCCGCTGCGAGCGTTGCACCGTCATCTTCTGGGAGAAGGCGGATGATCTCCGCCGCGTTGCCGATGTCAGCGAGGAGACTTCCGTCTTCGAAATCGCGTATGATCCCGAAATGTGGTTCGAACGGACTCGCAAGAGGGGGATGGAACGTCAGTGTGGATGGGAAAAGGAGGAGAGACCGCCCGCCGGGGACAGCGTGAGTCGACTTGTCAGCATCGGTCGTGTCAGTCGATGCGCGGAGTGACGCGGAAGCGGTGAGGAACGCAAGCACGATCAGCACACGCACGGCGGACTCGGAACCTCGAATGCATTTATTCATGGCACAGTTCAATTTAGAGCATGAGACACGAATTTCAAACTCCCGAGCCGAAAGTGGAAGGGGAGATGCGTGCGGGAGAAGACAAAAAATGGGAGTTTGTTTCAGTGGGCGCATTTTTGTAACATGCATTGAATTAGGGCAAGGGAATGAACGATCAAATGACAATAGATAAACCGATACCAAAATGCGGCGTGTTTGGAGTCTTCGGGACGCCTTTTGCCTCGACGCTCGCCTACTACGGACTCAATGCCCTCCAGCATCGGGGGCAGGAGGGGGCGGGGATCGTTTCAGCGGAGTACGACTTGCAGAAGCGACGAACGCGGTTCAACAGCCACCGCGGGATGGGGCTTGTCCACGAGGTTTTCCGGGATGAACGCATCCTCTCCGAAGGGCTCAAGGGAACTGCGGCGATCGGGCACAACAGGTACTCGACAGCCGGGGCCGCAGACAACCCGCTCAATGTCCAGCCGTTTGTCGTGAACTACCGCGGCGGCAACATCGCCATGGCGCACAACGGGAACCTCACCAACTTCCGGACACTCCGCAACCGCTTGAAAGAGGAAGGGACGATCTTCCAGACGACTTCCGACAGCGAGATCATCCTCCACCTTGTTGCTCGAAGCCGTGAGCGCGGGCAAGTCGACCAGATCCTCGACGCCCTCAATACCGTGGACGGAGCGTTCTCGCTTGCCATCCTCACCGACGACAAGCTGATCGCGGCGCGCGACTCTTACGGGTTCCGGCCGCTTTGCGTCGGCGAGAAGGACGGTTTCTACGTCGTCGCTTCCGAAACGTGCGCCTTCGATATCATCGGTGCATCTTACATTCGCGATGTTCAGCCAGGCGAAGTCATCGTCATCGACGGCGATGTGCTTCGGACGCGGCAGCTGAAGACCTTCCGGTTGAAGAAAAAAGCGGCACGCCCCCGCTTCTGCATCTTCGAGTACATCTACTTCTCCAGGCCTGACAGCAAGATCTTCGGTGAAAACGTCGACAGGGTCCGCCGCCGCATTGGGAAAGCGCTCGCTGACGAACACCCGGTCGAGAAACTCCCGGAGGAGAAACACCTCTTGGTGATGAGCGTGCCGGACTCAAGCAACACGGCGACGCTCGGCTATGTCAACCGAAGCGTCGACCGCGGCGTCGATGCCCGGCTTGAGATCGGTTTGATCCGCAGCCACTACGTCGGACGTACATTCATTCAGCCGGACCAGGACATACGTGAGGTCCAGGTCAAGACAAAGTTCAACACCGTCAAGGGCGTTCTGAAAGGACGGAGAATTGTCGTTGTCGACGACTCAATCGTTCGCGGGACAACGTCGAAGCTCCTCGTGAGGCTCCTCCGCGGGGCGGGACCGAAGGATATTCATTTCCGGATCTCCTCTCCGCCCATCCGCCATCCGTGCTACTACGGGATGGACTTCCCGAGCCGCGAGGAGCTTATCGCGGTGCAGAAAAATGGCGATGTGGACGCGATCCGTGACGAGCTCGGCGTCGATTCGCTCGCCTATCTTTCGATGGAGAAGCTCCTTGAATCGGTGCCTCACGACAACGGAGAGGGGTACTGCACCGCCTGCTTCAGCGGCGACTTTCCCATACCGGTTGAGGAAGATGTCAAGAAGGATGAGAATGAAGTCTGAGACGGAGGTACGGCGCACGTCCGTTCTCAACCTGTTCGTCCGGCGTGAATCATGGACCGTCTCGAACGTCCTCAGTCTCCTCCGTCTTCTCCTCGCAGCTCCGATCGTTCTGCTCCTCCTGAGAGCGGGGGAAGGGGACCGCACCCTTCCGCTTATCGTGATGCTTGTCGCGGGGCTCACTGACTTCCTCGACGGGATTCTCGCCCGCGCCATGGACCAGATCACGGAGCTCGGGAGGGTCCTCGACCCGCTGGCGGACAAGATCGCCATTGCGGCGGTCGGCTTTACACTCATCGTGCTCGGCGACCTTCCACTCTGGTTCCTCCTCGTGGTCGTGGTCAGGGACATCGTGATCCTCGGCGGTGGACTCCTCATCAAGAAGCGGACGGGTGTGGTGCTTCCCTCGAACTGGGCGGGAAAGGTCGCGGTCACCTTTGTCGCGCTTGTGATGCTCCTCGCCGCGACCCACCTCGACGGACTCATGCATCTGCGCGACGGCGCGATCTGGGTCAGTGTCTTCTTCCTCACTCTCAGCCTCGTTTTGTACGCGCGGCGGTTCTACGAAGCTTCCATCTCAAGGGTTACAGAAGCAGTGTGACGCGAATGGGTCTTTTTGACCGGCTGAAGAAAGGGCTCTCAAAGACACGCGAAGCGGTCGTCGGCAGGCTCGGGAAGATTGTCGGCCTCCACACGGCTATCGACGACTCGCTCTTCGATGAGATGGAGGAAGCGCTTATCGCTGCCGATGTCGGCGTCGCTCCGTCATCACGCATCATCTCGAACCTCCGTGCACGTGTCAGGCGCGATGGATTGACCGACCCGGCCGGTGTCCTTGCGCTGTTGAAGGAAGAAGTCGCGGCTCTTCTGCCGGCGGACCAGGACGGCGACCCGTTCCATGCTTCGCTCGCGGAGACGCCGCATGTCATCATGGTGGTGGGTGTGAACGGCGTGGGGAAAACGACGACAATTGGGAAGCTCGCATACCAGTACCGCGAAGCCGGGAAGCGTGTCCTCATCGCTGCCGCGGACACGTTCCGCGCCGCGGCAAACGAACAGCTCGAGATATGGACGAAGCGTGCCGGGGTCGAGATCCTCCGGCAGTCACCGGGAGCGGACCCAGGAGCCGTCGCGTTCGACGCTGTGAAGCATGCGCAGGCCGCATCTCTCGATGTTGTGATTGTCGACACGGCGGGGCGTCTTCACACAAAATCGAACCTCATGGAGGAACTCAAGAAGATCCGCCGTGTCATCGCCAAGGTCATGCCCACAGCGCCGCAGGAAGTCCTCCTTGTCCTCGATGGGACAACCGGCCAGAACGCGATCCAGCAGGCACGACAGTTCAACGCGGCTGCGGGTGTGACCGGCATCGTCCTGACGAAGCTCGATGGGACAGCGAAGGGGGGAGTGTTGATCGGTGTTGCAAGCGTGTTCTCTATTCCGGTTCGCTACATCGGCGTCGGCGAAGCAGTTGAGGATCTTCAGCCGTTCAACCCGCACGCGTTTGTTGATGCGCTCTTTGCGCAAGACGAAAGGAACACGAACTGATGGGCATCAGTCGAAGGAACTTCCTGTCAGCCGCTGTCACTACCGGCGTCGGTGCCGCTTTTATGAAGCGCATCCCGCAGATATTCCCCCACACGAACGCAAAGGAGGCCGCCGTGTCCGGAATCAAGCTGACCTACCGCCGCTACGAGCTGAAACTGCGGCATGTATTCACAATCTCTCGCAGCTCAAAGACCGTGACGCCGGTGATCTTTGCGGACGTTACGGCGGACGGCATCACAGGCACCGGCGAATCGTCGCCGAACGCGCGGTACCACGAAGATGCGAGCACCGTGACCGCCTTCCTCGACAGAATCGACCTCTCGCGCTACGACGACCCATTCGAGCGGGAGGACATCCTCGACTATGTTGCCGGCATTGCGCCGGAGAACACGTCTGCGAAAGCCGCCGTCGACATCGCGCTCCATGACTGGGCAGGGAAGAAGCTCGGCGTCCCTCTGTACAAGCTCTGGGGGCTTGACAGGAACAAGGTCCCCGTCACCTCCTTTACGATCGCCATCGATACCCCGAAGGTGATGCAGGACAAGATCCGGGAGGCTGAGGAGTACCCGATCTATAAGATCAAGGTCGGGCTCGATAACGATGCGGAGATCATGAAGGCGGTCCGCGAGGTGACCAAGAAAACGCTCCGCGTCGACGCCAACGAGGGGTGGAAAACGAAGGAGGTTGCTCTCGAGCGGATCAAGATGCTGCAGGACAACGGCGTCGAGTTCATCGAACAGCCGATGCCCGCCGCGCAGCTCTCCGACATTGCGTGGCTCAAGGAACGGGTCGGAATCCCGATCATGGCCGATGAAAGCGTCCTCAGCCTCTACGACATCCCGAAGATCGCAGAGGCGTTCGACGGCATCAACATCAAGCTTATGAAGAGCACGGGGATTCGCGAGGCGATGCGCATGATCCACACGGCGCGGGCGTTCAAAATGAAGATCATGCTCGGCTGCATGATCGAGAGCTCGGTCGGAATCAGCGCCGCCGCGCATCTCTCGCCGCTCGTGGACTACACGGACCTCGACGGGAACCTCCTCATCACGAACGATCCGTACACCGGACTCACCCTGAAAGACGGAAGGGTCATCCCGGGCGACGGGCCGGGGCTCGGCGTAGTTCCGCGGGAAGGGTAACCGTGAGCCGCACGATCAACATACTCCCTGAGAACCTTGCGAACAGGATTGCGGCAGGGGAGGTGGTTCAACGGCCGGAGTCGGTTGTCAAGGAACTTGTGGAAAACTCTCTCGACGCCGGTGCGCGTTCCGTCATCGTCGCCGTTCGTGACGCAGGGAAGACCTACATCCAGGTAAGCGACGACGGCATCGGGATGTCTGCGGAGGATGCAGTCACGGCCTTCGAGCGTCACGCCACGAGCAAGATCGCGACGTACGACGACCTCGAGGCAATCCGGACGCTCGGGTTCCGCGGCGAGGCGCTCGCCTCGATCGCCGCCGTGGCGCAGGTCGAGCTGAAGACGCGCCGCCGGGGGGAGGCCGCGGGGACGAGGGTGAGGATCGCGGGAGGTGCCCGTGATGTCGTCGAGCCTGTGGGGATGGAACCCGGCACCGCTGTCGGCGTGAAGAACCTCTTCTTCAATACGCCCGCCCGCCGCAACTTCCTGAAGAGCGACGGGACGGAGTTCAAACGGATCCTCGACACACTCCAGCATGCAGCGATCGCGTGGCCGGGCACGTCTTTCACCTTCGCGAGCAGCGACGAAATCGTCTTCGATGTCGCGGCGGCCGATACGGAGGAACAGCGGATCAGGGATCTCTTCGGTGAGAGGTACTTCGAGTCACTCGTGCCCGTGAGGGAGGAGTCCGACCTCCTCGCCATCCACGGGTACATCTCCAAACCCGAGTTCGCGCGGAAGGCCAGGACCGAGCAGATCTTCCTTCTCAACCGCCGGTTCATCACGAGCCGGGCACTCGGCCACGCGGTCTTCAGCGGCTACGAACACCTGGTCGAGAAAGCGAGCTTCCCGTTCTTCGTCCTCTTCATCGAAATCGATCCTCACCGGGTCGATGTGAATGTCCATCCTTCGAAACTTGAGGTGAAGTTCGAAGACGAGTCGGGCGTCTACCGGATGATTCACAATGCAGTCCGGCGCGCCCTTGGTACGCACGACCTCATCCCGGTGCTGACGTCCGTTGAGAGGAACGGCACTTTCTCCCCGGAGCCGATTCCGCCGCAGGCCGTACCGGGCCACCCCCAGACGGAAATGAGGCTTGCCTTCCTGCGCACCGCACCCGCCAAGGGGGGCCGGGGCCCGTCGACATCGCCCGCCCCCGGTGGAGGAACCGAGCTTCATGTCGTTTCTTCCGGAGAGCGTGCGTTGGTTCCCCCTGCGGGCGCGCCGGGAGGGGGTGAGGAACCGAGAATCTATCAGCTCCACAACAAGTACATCCTCTCGCAAATCCGCTCGGGAATCATGCTCATCGATCAGCATGCGGCGCATGAGCGGATCCTGTACGAGCGGGCCGTGACATTCCTTGAACGGAACGCGCCCGCCTCACAGCAGCTTCTCTTCCCGCAGACAGTCGAGCTCTCGCCGGGCGACTTCGCCCTCGCATCCGAGCTCCTTGACGATCTGATGCGGCTGGGATTCGACATCCAGGTGTTCGGTAAGAACACGCTCCTCGTTAACGGCATCCCGGCGGACGTGCGGATCGGGCATGAGGCGGGGATCCTCCGGGACCTCCTTGACGAGTACAAGGACGACAAACGGAACATGACGCTGAAGCCTCGCGAGCGCCTGGCAAAGTCCTTCGCATGCAGGGCGGCGGTCAAAGCGGGCGATCCGCTCTCGAGCGATGAGATGAGGTCGCTCATTGACCAGCTCTTTGCGACGTCGATCCCCTATTCGTGCCCTCACGGCAGACCGGTCATCGTGCGGATACCGCTCGAGGAGATCGATGGGTATTTCGGAAGGACATGAGCCCCAAGAGTAACTGCAAACACGAATGACACGAACATTGCACGGAAGGGCACGAATCGCTCCCGCAGGGCAAGAAGCAATGGGTGTAGTCCATGGATTCTTTCGTGTGATTTGTGATTGCGTCTTCTTCTGCTAGTCCGTGGTTGTTTCTTGGTTTTCACGTTGGACCGGAGGAATCGAACATGGCTGATATAGAGAAGATCCGTTCTGAGAAGGAACGCTGGCTCAACAAGCCGGAACAGAAGGTGAAACCGAGGCCCGTCTCCTTTACAACGATCAGCGGCGGCGATGTGGAGCGGCTCTACACGCCCGCCGACGTCGCCGGCATCGACTACCTTGACGACCTCGGTTTCCCTGGCGAGTACCCATACACGCGCGGCATCCGGGACACGATGTACCGAGGCCGGCTCTGGACCATGCGGCAGTTCGCGGGCTTTGGAACACCGGAGGATACGAACGCGCGCTTCCGGTATCTCCTCGAGCACGGACAGACGGGGCTTTCGGTGGCGTTTGACCTGCCGACTCTCATGGGACGCGACGCCGACGACCCGATGTCGGAGGGGGAAGTCGGCATCTGCGGAGTCTCGGTGAGTTCT